>JAJPYU010000126.1 GCA_021204765.1 Clostridiales bacterium | reverse complement strand
GTGTGAGCCTGGATGACAGTGAGAGGCTGTTTTTATATGAACTGTCACTCAGGATTTGGGATTATCTGAGCAGATAAGAGCTTGCCAGCCTGGACGGCAGCGTTGGCCACATAGTTGCCCCAGGCCAGCATCCAGCCAACCAGGGCTGCGCCGAGACCGGTGCCGATCTTGATGCCGCAGGTGGCAACAGCGTTGGTCAGTCTATCCAGCCGTTTTCCCGTTTTCCTCTCGCCGTATTCAATGACATCGCCGATCATGGGGATGAGCAGCCCGGCGGCAGTCGCCAGGGCCACACCTTTTATGGCCAGGCCTATTATCATGAAGATCAGGTTGGTTCCGAAGAACTGGACTATCCCGTATCCGATCGCCTGGAGAACATATCCTGTCACCAGTACTGTTCTCTTGCCGAATTTTGCTCCCAGGGCAGGCCCTCCCTGAAAGTGACCTTGTTTTCCACAGGCTCATCTGAGTTCTCCGCAACCACCAGGTGCTTTCTCTCCTTGCAGAAGAAGGAGGTGATCAGAAGCATGATAGTGGCGACAATGGCATAGATTACGGAAAGCATCGTCCAGCCCAGCCTGCCAGCCAGGTTGCTGGTCAGCATGTTAACCAGTATGATGGCGATAAACCCCATGATCTGGTAGGCTGCGTTGAGGTTCCCACGGTGGCAGCCGCTATACCCACGCTGTCCGTGTAAAAAAGTGTGGCAAATGATGAGATCGTGGCATATACCAGATTCCCTCCGAAGTTGGAGACGCTGTATGCCACCATCTCGCCTCCGCCTATCTTCTGTTGTTTAAACTCTTCTCTTGTCATAATTTATCTCCTTCCTTATTGTAATCTTCCGGACCGGGCATAAAATATCAGGTCGCTGCGATTTACATCCATGGTTTCGTTAAGCTCCCACTTCTCAGTCAGCACAGGGGTTTCGCTGTCCCTTGAGATCTCAAAGCGGAACACACCGGCCTCCGTCACCAGCCGTCCGTCCTTATCCTCAAAAGCAAACTGGTTGATATTTCCCTCGAAGAAAATCCGAGCTTTTTCTTTTGCCGCCAGTTCCACACGGCATACTCCCAGCAGCTCTCTGTAAGGGCGCACTACTGAGGCATATTCATCTGCCCCGTAAAGTTGCACCACGGCTGCGCCGTCCCTGTCCCCGATATTTTCCACATCCGTCTCTATATGATAGGTGCCGTCTTCTCCCACTGAAACAGTCATATCAGAGTATTCAAATTCAGTATAGGAGAGCCCGTAGCCGAAAGGCCTCTGTGCATAGCGTTTTTCATTGAAATATCCGTCCTGGTTAACGATGAAATCACCGGTGCACTCCCTGATGGAATCAATACTGCTGCCGTTTCTCTGGCTGTAATAATAAGGAGTCTGTCCTGTAGACCTGGGAACGTCCATTGGCAGGTGTCCGCAAGGATTATATTTTCCTGAGATCACGTCCGCGATGGCCTGTCCGCCGTATGCGCAGGGGATCCATCCCTCCAGAATGGCAGGCACATTGTCATAGATAAATTTACCGACCAGGGGCTTCGCATCCAGATGAACGATGATCATTTTGGAATTTACCTCATAGAGACGCCGCACCAGCTCCTCCTGTCCGTCGGGCAGCTCCACCAGAGTACTGTCAATGCCTTCACCGGAGGTACATTTGGCACCGACACCGTTTTTGCCTCCCACGCAGACTATGATGACATCGGAATCAGCTGCCAGCCTTAAGGCCTCATCAAAATCAGCCGGCTTGTTGTAATCATTCCCGCCAACATAAAATCCTTTGGCATAGGACACATTGCCATACTGATCCTCAAGAGCTTCCTTTATGGTCTTCGCTCCCGGGCAGAGAGCCCGGAAATATTCACGCCTGACCTCCTCAGTCATGGCAGCATCCTCATCCATGGTCTCCATCTTCACTCCGGCCATATCGACCATGTTGGAGTTTGAGAGCATATCTTTCACCATCTCCGCCGTCAGTGTGGGGTCACTCCCGAAAGTCTCGCCGATCCGCCCATATCTGAGATCTCTGGCGATATCAAGCACTGGTGACAGGGCGTGGCGGATTCCCAGGGACTTCATCTGTTTTCTCGTGATCTCAGTCATCTTCCTGACAGTTTCACTGTGAAATGATGCTGCGTTGCTGATGGAGATAGGGAAGGATACACATCCCGGCTGTCCCGGACATCCATTTTATTTCCTCCTTTTTGTGTGATCTTTTTTGTCCTCATAAATCCGTAATACCTGAAGAACCTGCATGCATGTATTTCTCTTCTACCTGAAATTATAAAATTAACCTGATAAAATAAACACATGTCTTGTTGTCTGGTTATAGTTGTGATATTGTCTTTAAGAGGATAACAGAGGAGATGGCCCGGCCCTATGTGCCCTTTCACTGGCACGACAGCTATGAGCTGGTATATGTCCTGACCGGTACGGCTATATTCAGGTACATGGATCGGCCATCCCGGGTCTGCCCCAGTGGTTATATTATGTGTACCGAGCCTTATGTCATCCATGACACGTCCGTCACTTCCGGAACCTCTTTTCTGCTTATAATGGTCCCTCTGGCTTTCATGAAAAAATACATTCCAGATGTGGCGGGACTGCATTTTGAGATACCCGTTTATGATGAAAATGACCTGTCCTCCAAATCCCGGACGGATACCATGAAGAATCTGTTGCAGAAAATGATAGAGACCGAAGAAAACCGGGTGGACGGGGGCATACTCAGATTCACGAGCCAGATATTTGAGCTCATGTTCCAACTGTATCATAATTTTTCTGCCACTGTAGCTGAAAGGACAGCCACTAAAAAAGACAGAGATTATGAGAGGTTGCAGACACTGGTGGCATACGTTCATAAGACATATATGAATCCCATCTCCCTGAAGGAGGTATCGCAGACTCTGCATCTTCAGCCCCAGTATTTCTGCCATTATTTTAAGAAGTATTTTGGTCAGAGCTATTCAAACTATGTATATGAGATCAGACTGGTGAATATCGAGACAGACCTGATACAGACTGACGAGCCTATAGCTGTGATAGCGGAAAAGCACGGCTTTGTCAGTCCGGATCAGTTTCGCAGAAAATTCTATGAAAAGAACGGGTGCACTCCCAGGGAGTTCCGTTCAATTCATTCAATAAACCGCCGGAAGAAGCCGCACTCCTCATCATTGCAGAGCCCGGCATCCCCGGCCTTGATATTTAAATGAAATACGTGGCCAAGCGGCTCCTTATCGGCGCTGCCGTAAAAGCGGAAGACATGGGGCACAGTATTCTCAAGCAGTTTGGCCTGCAGCAGCGGAGCCTGACTTAGCAGGAAATCCCCGGTGCAGGTCATAAGAAATGTCGGTGGGAATTGGGGAGTGATGCGGCTAAGCACATTTATGTCGTCCGTCTCGTCTTTTGTGCCCTGTCCCGGCAGGAGATCCTTCATCAGCTCCCGGGTCAGGCCGTCTGTCAGCCCACCGTCATCCATTGAGATCTGATATGCCCCGCAGTTTAAGGCAACAGCTGTGGGGACAAAGCCCTCCGGAGGGACAATACCAAAACTGTTCCCACCATCTGAATTGCTGCACAATCCGGCATACAGCCCCAGATAATGCGCACCCGCGGAATCGCCCACGGCAAAGGTACGCTTTTTGTCAAATCCATATTGGCCTGAATGGTCAAGCACCCAGGAAAATACCAGGTTCACATCCTCAAGGGCAGCCGGGAATTTAAATTCCGGAGCCAGCCTGTAGGTGAAATTTATCACGGCAAATCCCCTCCGGGCCAGATCCATGCAATAATACTGGTAGCGCTCCTTATCTCCGTAGACCCAACCTCCTCCATGGACACTGACTATCACGGGGAGGGTTTCTCCCTCTGATGCTTTGGGCCTGTAGACATCAAGCCGCTGCCAGTCGGTGTCTGTACCGTAAAGGATATCATCCATCCTCATCACGTCCTCGGGTGTGCGCAGCCCTGCGTCGCGGATGTCATCCCCCTCCTTAAAATTTTTCCGTACCATCTCACTTGCCTGTGACATAAGCAGTTCCTCCGTGATTTATTCTATGGTGGCGCTCACAAAGTGGGCATGAGCGCATCGTCTTGATGCGCCCTCTTTTTATAATGCTTTGTAAGAAAAATCAAGAATTTTTGTCTTTCTCTCTCTTAATATGGCAATGTAAAACTCTCTTTGCAGATCGCTGAGGAACGGAGTATCTTCAACAAGCGTCTCAATCTTTGACATATCTATCCTTGGCACGATCCGCTTTAAAGCCTGATTACATCCCTCGTTTTGCAGAGAAGAAATAAAGTCGAAGTAACGAAGCTTTTTATTATTTACTGTAATCGCGGAGGTCGGTATTTCGAACACACGAAAATCCCGTTCCTTCTGCTCACAGAGCACCTTCCTCATGATCGCATCATCTGCCTGAGGATATAGGCAACTCCCGCAGTCATACACTGGAGCAAGCCGAACCTCATCCGTTACTGTATTATACAAAAATCCCCAGTTGCCATTATGCCTGTCCCAGTTTCCAATCAGGGCATCTGCTATAAACATATCCCAAAACCGGGCAGAAAGCTCTGACGGATCCATTGCGGTCTGCTCATCAAATGTCTGCAGGATATCCGCTAATTCTGTTCCATATCCATTCCGCTCAGAGTCAATAATCTGGTTTTTCAGAGAAGCAAAATCCTGCAGCACCACACCGGGTTCTGTGAAATCTCTGCAGGCTACTACGATTTTCTCCTTATCTTTCATCCGGAACGTGCCGAGCAATGTCTCCTGAACCGGTATCCCGACAATATTATATATCTGGCAGCCAAGATATTCTGAGAAACAACTGTTACTGTAACTCATATCCTTATTCTTTTTTGCGACAGGGGGAAATTTGAGCATATACTGATTTTCTTCATATATCACTGAAATTTTGCTCCCATTTGCCCCGGCATAGGCTTTATTTTTCCGTGGGAGATTTGTGAAATCAATTGCTGTCATTACGTCATCCCCTTTCTATTCTCAAATATTTCTCGCGGAGATACCATGCCTGTTCGGGACTGATCACCTGGTTTACCTCAGCGTTATTGATATCAGTCTGCAGTTCACAGTAATCACAATCCCAGTGCAGATACTCTTCTCCGCTGTCGAGCTTCTTCCATGCCTGCTTCATAGCCTTGATAGAATCCTGTAAAAATGGGGGCAGGCCGCACTCTAAATATGCCTTGTTTTTCGGCAAACCGGTGTCATCATCATATGGTACTGTAAATCCCATCATTTCCTCCATTGTACAGCCAAGGGCTATTGCAAGCCGCTGTACAGTGTGCGCCGAGCAGTTCTCAATTGCACTTTTCCCGGAACAGATATCCATGATAGTCGTCTTCGGGACACCGCTCATTTTGGAAAGACGATATTTCGTAATATTTCTTTGATCCAGGTAAGTCTGTAAATCCATGGCACACCTCCGGTAAATGCTTACTACATTATATCGGTACGCCGTCCTAAAATCAAGAATCTTACCTCATTCATTGTTTGAAACCATTTTTTGTGGTACCATAC
>JAJPYU010000262.1 GCA_021204765.1 Clostridiales bacterium | reverse complement strand
TTTAATTATCGAGTCCTTTCAGTTTACATATTTGTTACATATTTGTTTTACTATACACCAGTTTCAGGGAAAATGAAATAGAAAATATGTGCTTGGTGCAACCGGTAACTATCTATTGCCATATTATCAAATTATAGCTATACTGGAGACATCAGTGAGATGACAGGGAGGAGCGGATATGCATTATGATTATCTGGTAGTGGGAGCAGGGCTTTACGGAAGCGTATTTGCCAGGGAGGCGCGTCTGGCCGGGAAGACCGTGCTGGTGGTGGACAGGAGACCTCATATTGGCGGAAATATTTACACGGAAAAGGTTGCGGGGATAAATGTCCACAAGTATGGTGCCCACATTTTCCACACGAACAACAAACGTGTCTGGGAATATGTGACTGCCCTGGCGGAGTTTAACCGCTTCACTAATTCTCCGGTGGCTAATTATCGCGGAGAGCTTTATTCCCTTCCCTTTAATATGTACACTTTCAATAAAATGTGGGGAGTTGTGACGCCAAAGGAGGCTGCGGATAAGATAGAGGGGCAGAAAAAGGCTGCCGGGATCACCGAGCCGCGAAACCTGGAAGAGCAGGCCATCTCACTGGTTGGCACGGACATTTACGAGAAGCTTGTGAAGGGCTATACGGAAAAGCAGTGGGGGAGGGATTGCAGGGAGCTGCCGACCTTTATCATAAAACGGCTGCCGGTGAGGCTGACCTTTGACAATAATTATTTCAATGCTCTCTACCAGGGCATACCCACAGGAGGATACACGAAGCTGGCCGAAAAGCTGCTGGAGGGCATAGAGGTCCGGCTGAATACAGACTATCTGGAGCATAAGGATGAGCTTGATGCCCGGGCGGATAAAGTGATATATACCGGACCGATAGACGCTTACTTCGGATTTTCGAAGGGCTATCTGGAGTACCGCTCAGTCCGTTTTGAGACAGAGCTGCTGGATATTCCGAATTTCCAGGGGAATGCCACGGTAAATTATACTGACAGGGAGACGCCCTGGACACGCATCATAGAGCACAAGTGGTTCGAGTTCGGCAAGGATGGGGAAGGCAACGACCTGCCCCAGACCGTCATCAGCCGAGAGTACAGCTTAGAGTGGAAGCCCGGGGACGAGCCCTACTATCCGGTAAACGATGAGAAGAACAACGGCTTATATGAGGAGTACAAGTCCATGGCGGACAGGGAAAGAAATGTGATCTTCGGCGGTCGCCTGGGAGAGTATAAATATTACGACATGGATGCGGTCATCGCATCGGCACTTGACATGGCAGAGCGTGAGCTGGGATGAATGCTTCCGGCGGTGCTCATGAAGCGGACATGCGTGTTCCTGAGGCGCAGGGCACATGGATAAGAATATAAGAGTTGGCAGCGGGAAAAGAGGAGACACAGTATGGATAGTGAGATATTCGATGAGACGGTGGAGCCTTATTATCACAAGGTTCAGTATTATGAGACGGACGGTATGGGAATAGTCCACCATTCCAACTACATCCGCTGGATGGAGGAGTCCAGGATAGACTATCTTAAGAGAGTGGGGCTGGCCTATGATGAGCTGGAGGCACGGGGGCTGGTTATCCCGGTTCTGGAGGTCTCCTGCAAGTATAAGGTATCAGTGCCCTTTGGGGAGACGGTGAAGATCATCATGACTCCCGAGAGATTTACGGGAGTGAGATTTTCTGCCCTCTACCGCATTACTGACATGGAGGGAAAGGTTTTACACGCCACCGGGAGGACTGAGCACTGTTTTTTGACTAAAGACTTAAAACCGGTGAATATAAAGAAAGCGGCACCGGATATATATGGATTTTTCTCACGTTATAAAGCATGAAATATGCAGCGATCAACTTTTATATATTGGCGCTCACGAAGTGGGTATGTGTGTTTTAAGGACAACGGGCCTGGATAAGGGGCAGACTGCCGGAGGGCGGCAGATGAAATCCCGAAAGAGAAAGGACATATGGCTATGAATATCACAAGAGAACCATTTGGGATCACTGAGGACAGAAAGCAGGCATGGCTTTACACATTTGAAAATTCTGATGGGGCGAAGCTTGTTGTCACCAGCTACGGTGCCCGTATCGTCAGCATTATCGTGCCTGACAGGGATGGAAATATGAGAGATGTCTGTCTTGGCTATGATACGCTGCCCGAGTATGAGCACGATGGGAATTCCTGCTTTGGAGCAGTGGTGGGACGCTATGCCAACCGTATAGGAAAGGGAGAGTTCGAGCTGGACGGCGTTACTTACCATGTGGCCTTAAATGACGGCCCGAACCATCTTCACGGCGGAGTGAGAGGTTTTCACTATTACAACTGGGATTCCCGTATAGTGGGGGATACTCTGGAGCTGACTCACATCTCTCCGGATGGCGATGAGGGTTATCCCGGTACTCTTACCATGGCAGTTGAGTATAGATGGAGCGAGGATAATGAGCTCTCCATTACCTACACGGCGTCAACGGATAAAGACACGGTATTTAATACCACTAACCACAGTTATTTCAATCTGTCAGGCGGGGATGCGGATACTGCGCTGGATCATCTTCTGACCATTAATGCAGATAAGTTTACAGAGGCGGATGAGAATACCCTTGTCACAGGGAAGATCCTGAATGTTGAGGGCACGCCCTTTGATTTCAGGAAAGCCAAACCCATAGGACAGGATATCCACAGTGATTACTATCAGACAAAACAGACCGGCACTTACGATCATAATTTCATCCTTTCCGGATGCGGAGCGGGCCTTACTGAAGCCGCGGTTCTCTATTCGGAAAAATCCGGTATATGCTTGACCTGTTTTACCGACCAGCCCGGTCTTCAGCTTTATGTTCCGGCAAAATGTCCTTCGCAGCACGGAAAAGGCGGGAAGTGTTATCCGGCGGCCGGAAGCGTCTGTCTGGAGACTCAGCATTTCCCGGACGCACCGCATCACCCTGAGTTCCCCTCTGCGGTGCTTACACCGGATGGGCCGTTTGAGTCAAAGACAATCTACCATTTTTCAGTAAAGGGATAAAAATAAAGGTGTAAGTATGGCTTTAGAACATTATGATGCCGCCTTAAAGGCCGGAAAAAAAGACATGCAGGCATGCATCGCTGCAGGTGGGTCAGGCACCCTCCCGGTGCTGGATGAGATTCTGGGAGATGCCGAGATAAGAGGGGAAGTGCCGCTGGGCCTGCAGGATATTCCAGTTGAGCTCATTGTCGGAACCCGCACTGCAGGGCGGGCAACTTCTTTTGCCCCCAATTTCATGCCCATACTGGATGAGAAGACGGAGTTTGCCATGAAATGGAACAATCTCTGTGATATCCATATAAACGAGGGTATAAGAGATCCCATAGTCGCCTATGAGTATCTCAACAAATATTATATCCTGGAGGGGAATAAGCGTGTCAGCGTTTTGAAATATTTCGGTGCCACCAGCATTCCCGGATATGTGACCCGGGTTATTCCGGCATGGAAAGACACGCCGGAGATAAGGATATACTATGAGTTCCTGGGATTTTACAATGAGACCAGCATCAATTATGTTGAGGTTACAAAGGAGGGCAGCTATCGTGAGATCTGCCGCCTGACCGGCCACAGGAAGAATGTACGCTGGAGCCTGGATGACCGCATAGATTTCCGCTCCTGTTACAATATTTTCGCTGATGCTTTTGAGGATCTGGGCGGAGATAAACTGGACAGTACCACCGGTGATGCTTTTTTGTCATATCTGCGGCTTTTCGGCTATGATGAAATGAAGCATGACACAGAGGCGCATTTTAAGGAGAATTTAAAGAAGCTCTGGGCAGAGTTCGAGATTACCCAGAGTGACGCCGACCCCGAAGAAAACACGACTGTGAAGCTGGATCCCACCCCGGATTATAAAAAGTCAATTGCCTCCCAGATCATATCTGTCTCCCAGGCAGCGGTAAAGACACCGATAAAGATAGCTTTTATGTATAACAGTACTATAGAAGAGTCTGGATGGACCTATACTCACGAGCTGGGACGCATCCATGTGGAGGAGGCCTTTGGCGGAAAGGTTAAGACTACTGTCTATGAGGACATACCTGAGGACGGAGATAAGGATCTGCGGGCAATAGAGCAGGCCATAGATGATGGCAACACAGTGATCTTTACTACCTCTCCGATATTTTTGACTTCCAGCATCAAGGCTGCGGCAGACCATCCGAAGGTGAAAATACTTAACTGCTCCGTAAATTCTGCCCATAAATATATCCGAACCTATTATGCACGGGTGTTTGAGGCCAAGCTCTTAAATGGCGTGCTGGCCGGCATCATGACGGATACCGGGAAGATAGGCTATATAGCTGATTACCCCATAGTCAGTGTACCTGCGGCCATAGATGCCTTCGCCCTGGGTGTGAAAATGGTAAACCCCAAGGCAAAAATTTATCTGGAGTGGAGCACGGCCAGGGAGAATCAGGGTGTGAACCTTACGGAGAAATTTTATGATCAGGGCATCACTTACATTTCCCACCTGGACACAAAAGTCCCGCGCCATCCCACCAGAGAGTATGGGCTGTACCGGGTAAACGGGGAGACGCCGGTGAATCTGGCTTCCCCTGTTCTTGACTGGGGGAAATTTTATGAGCGTCTGATACGTA
This sequence comes from Clostridiales bacterium, assembly GCA_021204765.1. Classification (GTDB taxonomy): domain Bacteria; phylum Bacillota; class Clostridia; order Lachnospirales; family Lachnospiraceae; genus Eubacterium_I. The sequence goes on along the minus strand of JAJPYU010000262.1, from coordinate 929 downwards.
ATATTTTAAGGGGTACCTGGAACGCTGAGGGCAAATATGACCCTGGAAAAGCTCTGAGTTATTTCTGGGGGATGTCCTCAGGGGTAGTGGATGTTATTTGGTCCGATGCCATTCCTTCTGAGACAAGGAATCTCCTGGAGACTATGAAGCATTCTATCATGCGCTATGATTTCAATCCTTTCAGGGGAAATCTGCACACCCAGGACGGAGTGATCACGGCACCTCCCGGAGGCTTGAATACCAGTGATATCATTGCCATAGACTGGTTGGCTGATAACGTGATAGGATCTATTCCCGCCACTGCCGATGTGGTGGATTCTACCAAAGAGGTGGTGCGCCAGGAGGGGGTTCGCAGGAAGGAGGATGAATAAATGAGGATAATGGCCATATCCGACCAGGAATCCCCGGCACTATGGGATCATTACAATGCCAATCCCATAGACGATGTGGATCTGATAGTTTCCTGCGGTGACCTGGATCCCCGATATCTCTCATTTCTGGTCACCTGCTCGAACCTGCCGCTTATTTACGTACATGGGAATCACGATGCGAAATATAACAGCATCCCGCCGGAAGGCTGCATCTGCATAGATGACATGGTGTATGTTCATGACGGCATCCGTTTTCTGGGGCTTGGAGGATGCTACCCCTATAAGGAGGGGGAGTATATGTACTCCGAATCTGAGATGAAGAGGCGGATACAGAAAGTCTCGTGGCAGCTTCGCAGACTTGGGGGTTTTGACGTCCTGGTGACCCATGCTCCGGCCAGGGGGCTGGGAGATGAGGACGACCTGCCACACCGTGGCTACAAAGCCTTTTATCCATTGCTTGACAAATACCGGCCGGCCTACATGATACATGGGCATGTCCACAAGCAGTACGATTATCTGCTCAAAAGGGAAAACCGCTATGGTGGGACTACAATAATT
>JAJPYU010000066.1 GCA_021204765.1 Clostridiales bacterium | reverse complement strand
CTCGGATGCCGTCCATTCTTTCTCGGATGTATTCACTACCCTCATCGCTCTTGTGGGTGTGAAGGTATCCGGAAAGGTTGCGGACGAGCGGCACCCTTACGGCCATGAGCGCATGGAGTGCGTAGCCTCCCTGGTGCTGGGCATCATCCTTATGCTCACTGCCTTCGGCATAGGCTGGGCAGGCATCTCAGCCATAGTCACCGGAAGCTATGAGATTACTGAGCATCCCGGATATTTTGCCCTTTGTGCCGCCGTCATTTCCATAGTCGGCAAGGAACTGATGTGCCGTTATACCTTAAACCGGGCAAATAAGATAAATTCTTCTGCCTTTATCGCTGACGCCATGCATCACAGGTCGGATGCCCTGTCATCTATTGGCTCGCTCATTGGTATCGGCTTCTCCATGCTGGGATTCCCAATCATGGATTCCGTGGCCAGCCTGGCTATCTGCGTATTTATTGCCAGAACTGCGGTGATCATCTTGAAGAACGCCCTGTCCGGAATGTTGGATACCTCCTGCAGTGAAGGCTACGAGGAGCAGCTGGCCAGCTGCATCAGCTCCCACGCGGATGTGGTCAGCGTGGATATGCTCCAGTCCAGAATGTTCGGAAATAAAATATATGTGGATCTGGAGATAGGTGTGGACGGCAACAGTTCTCTCAGGCAGGCTCACGCCATCGCAGAGCGGGTTCACTCGGACGTGGAAAGGGATTTCCCCGACATCAAGCATGTAATGATACACGTAAACCCGGCTGAGACAAGCAAGTGCGCCTGACGACGCAATGCCACTCTAAAAAGTATTAAAGGCACGATCCAAACGAATCGTGCCTTTCTGATGTTGCTGTCTGATGGTTTATCTGTCCATAATAGTGAGAAATTTTTTTACATTATCAGCGATATCTCCCTTAAATACAGAGCTTCCTGATACTATTATATTAGCTCCGGCATCCAGGATCCCACCGACATTTTCCAGGGTTACTCCCCCATCGACCTCTATGTCAGTGTCAAGCCCTCTCTCCGAAACCATTTGTTTCAGATCGCGGATCTTCTGCAGGGTATACGGGATGAATTTCTGTCCGCCGAATCCGGGATTCACGCTCATCAGAAGAACCATATCCAGCTCCGGGAGAATATAATCCAGTGAGGCCAAAGGAGTGGTCGGATTTAACACCGCGGCAGCCATCAGCTCTCTCTCCTTAATGGCAGATATAGTCCGATCCAGATGATTGCAGGCTTCCACGTGCACGGAAATAATATCCGCCCCCGCATCCGCGAAATCATCTATATAGCGGACCGGCTCATCTATCATCAGATGGACATCAAAGAGACGCTCCGTGTATCTGCGGATGGATCTGATCACAGGCATTCCGAAAGAAATGCTGGGAACAAAACTTCCGTCCATGACGTCTATGTGTATATACTGAGCCCCTGTGCTGTCCAGGATGGCCAGCTGCTCGCCAAGTCTGCCGAAATCGGCTGACAATATGGATGGTGCCAGACAATTCATACTTCTCTCCAATCTGTCTTATGATACCAGGTCAAATAGAGTTGTAACGGATGCCTGCATCCGGTTATGGCCATTTGACCTGGTATCATATTAAATGAATATTACCTATAAGTTATTTTACCTCGGGAATCTGCGGTTGTATTCTTCCTTAAGTCCCTCACGGAATTCCGGCGCTGCTATGGCGATAAGCTGTTTTGCACGGTCACGCAGTGTATGTCCGTGAAGCTGGGCGATGCCGTACTCCGTCACCACATAATCCACATCGCAGCGGGAAGTGGTCACCGCGGCACCTTCAGTTATGAAGGGAACCACCTTTGAGATCTTCCCTTTTGCCGCGGTGGCAGGCATGGCCATGATAGTCCGTCCGCCTTTTGACATATTGGCCCCGCGCACGAAATCCACCTGGCCGCCGGTGCCTGAGATCTGCTGCAGACCGATCGACTCAGAGCATACCTGCCCCATCAGATCCACCTCAACACAGGAATTTATGGACACCACATTGTCATTCTGGCAGATTACCCTGGGATCATTGACCCAGTCCACCGGCTTTAAGACAACAGTGGGATTGTCGTTGACATAATCATACAGACGGTCAGTGCCCATAAGGAAGGTAGCCACGCATTTCCCTTTCTCTATCTGCTTGCAGGCATTGGTCACCACGCCTGCCTCTATCAGTTCCACCACGCCGTCTGAGAACATCTCGGAATGTATGCCCAGATCCTTTTTCTCCTTGAGGAATAAAAGGACTGCATCGGGGATGGCTCCTATACCCAGCTGAAGGCAGTCGCCGTCGCGAACCAGAGACGCTATGTTCTCACCAATCTTCCTCTGCACATCGCCGATCTTAGGAGGAGCAAGCTGGATCAGCTGCTCATCCGCAGGCACAATATAATCCAGCTCGGAAATATGGATAAAATTATCTCCCATAACCCTGGGCATCTTTTTATTGATCTGGGCAATGCGGATCTTAGCGCATTCAGCCGCCGGCTTCGTGTAATCGCAGGAGACACCGAATGAGCAGTAACCGTGTTCATCAGGCTCGGAAAGCTGGAGCAGCACCACATCTACCGGAAGAGAGGTGCGGAAGAGCTCCGGTGCCTCTGAGAAAAAGATGGGGGTGAAATCCCCGCGTCCCTCAAAGACCGCTGTCTTGGTCGACGCACCCAGGAACAGGCCGTTGTGACGGAAATGCTCCGCCATCTCCGGCGCACAGTATCCCGCCTTTCCCATGGCCACCATATGAACTACCTCAACATTTTTATAGCCATACTTATCAGCGTTTGCCACCATGGCATCTGTCAGGATCACAGGCTCCCCGCAGGCATGGGTCACCACGACCCTGTCTCCGGATTTGATATGTGATACGGCTTCATCCGCCGTGCAGAGCTTATCTGCATATATTTTTTTCCAATCCATATTATCTTCCTTTCTCAAACCATACATTGGATCTGTTCCAGGAAATGACACAGGTCATCCCACAGTTCCTGATTCCATACTACAAAATCCCCCAGACGCCCCCGCCCCTCCGGGATCCGGGCACAGGCGGCGCTGCACCCGCAAAGCAGGATCACAACATCTGTATCCTCAGGGGAATTATACCAATACTGAAAATCCGGATATTCATCCCGGATCCTCCCGGCAAATGCTCCCCTGTCATAATGGGGATTACAGCCGCCGCAGAATCTGATATCCACTGTCAATTTGACTTCCTCATTTTTAATATCTGCTTCATATTCTCTATCATCCCGTCACTGACGCCTGTCACCAGGACGATCTCTTCCAGTTCAGGGAAGGCCTCCGTCAAAGCAGTATCCACGATATTTTCCAGTGTCAGCTCCGCAGAGGGACAGTTATTGCAGTTCCCGGTCATTCGGACGTGCAGGACGCCTTTCTCCAGCTTCTCCACACGGATATCTCCATTGTGGTATGCAAGCTCCGGCCGCACCTTTTCGTCCAGTACCTTTTCAATTTCCTCCAAAGAAATCTCAGCCATCAGGATACCCTCCGTTACACTTTGCCACCTCATTATACTACGGGACATGTGCCTTATCAACACATGCCCCGCAAGATTATACCGTATTACTCTTCAATGTGGGCGATTGCCTTAGCCAGCTGCTTCTTGTATTCCAGATTTCCCTGCCTCTGGATCATGATACGCTGAGCCTGAGGTGATCCGGCACCGTGCATGGACTCGGTACGGTAACCGACGGCAGCGGTTCCAAGTGTCAGGTTCTCGATAAGACGAAGGATGCGCAGGCGGTTCTCTGTGCTGACGCAGTCCACGCCCTTTAAATACTTCTCTACATACTTACCCAGCTTCGGGTCACGCAGATCCTTCTCTGAGGGAGCTGTGACCATCAGGCCTCCGGCAATATCCTCAGCCAGACGGGCGATCTCATAGGGGAACCTGGTCACGTTCTGCTTGCAGACGTTAGCCAGGAGCAGGTCGATGATATAGCTGCCGGACTCTGTCGCATGTCCCTCGGAGGAGCAGGCGATGCCGCAGCAGTAAAGCGTCTCATTCAGATGCATCATCTCGATGAGCTTGTCCTTGATGTGGGATGCCTTCTGGGCTCCGTTGTACTCTGCCGCAACAGCCGCAGCGCCGATGAGCACATCGCCCACACCGACTTTGCAGCCGCCGTAGGACTGACGGTGGAATCCTGCGAAACGCTCTACCAGCATTCCGGCATACTCTGTCTCGCCATTTAAGAAGATCCTGTCATTCGGTACAAACACATCGTCAAAGATCACCAGCGCTTCCACGCCGCCGAACTCTGAATTGCCGACATCCATAGAGGATCCCTCAAGCTTCCTGGTATCGCAGGACTGACGGCCTATGATCATGAAAAGCCCCTCTGTGTCAAGGGGTACTGCAAATGATACTGCATAGTCTTTGTCATCCGGTCCCATGGAGATGGTAGGCATGACTATCACTTCATGAGAGTTGCAGATACCGGTCTGATGAGCCTTGGCTCCGCGGACCACGATGCCGTCCGGACGGCGCTCGACGACTCTAAGATAGAGATCCGGATCTTCCTGTGCGTGGGGAGCTTTGGAACGGTCGCCCTTGGGATCAGTCATGGCTCCGTCCACGGTCAGGTCGTTCTCCTGGCAGTAGATCATGAATTTCTTGAGATTGTCGTGATAGTTAGTGCCATACTTCTTGTCGATCTCATATGTAGTCGAGTACTCGGCGTTGAAGGCATCCATACCCACGCATCTCTGGAAGCAGGCTGCGGTCTTCTGTCCGCAAAGCCTCTGCATCTTTACCTTATTCTTAAGATCCTCTGTGCTCTGATGGATGTGCATGAAGCGGTTGATCCTGTTCCCGGTAAAAGGAGAGATCACGGTCATCAGATCCTGATGCTCAGGATCCTGGGCCAGATCATAAGTCATGCGCACGGAATTCAGTGAAGGACGAAGGATGGGATTATCCACCGGATTCTCCACCTTCTCACCGAACATATAAATCTCCATGTTGATTTTACGAATACTCTCAATGTACTCTTCGCCTGTCATAAGTGCCATAGTGTTATCCTCCTTATAAATTAATTATCACAATAAACTGCCCTGCGGTTTATCCGCAGCATTTATCATTGCATCTGTTCGATTTCGTGTATCCTGTCGATGCGGGCCTGATGACGGCCTCCCTCGAACTCTGCGCCCAGATACGCATTCACTATGTCCTTTGCTGTCTCTATCCCGACAATCCGGGCACCAAATGCGATCATATTCGCATTGTTGTGCTGCTTTACCAGTCTGGCTGTAGTCGTCTCCGAACACACAGCGGCGCGGATCCCATGGACCTTGTTTGCGGCGAGAGAGATACCGACCCCTGTGCCGCAGATCAGCACACCGCAGTCTGCCTCTCCGGCAGCCACTATGCGGGCTGCTTTCTCACCGTAATCAGCATAATTACAGCTGACATTCTCGTCCGTTCCCACGTTTATCACTTCATGACCCAGGCTTTCCAGATAAGCCATGATCTCCCGCTTCATCTGCACAGCCGCATGGTCATTTCCGATTACGATCTTCATCTTAT
>JAJPYU010000084.1 GCA_021204765.1 Clostridiales bacterium | reverse complement strand
GGCTATGGCAAAAAATACCGGCGGAAGAAATAAAAAAAAGCTACAGGATGAGTCTGCGCTCCGGCGCAGACCAGTTGACGTGGTGATGGCTGACCCGGGAGCTGGACTTAACAAGGCCCAGGTGAAGGAGCGCCTGGCAAAGGGCTGGGACAATAAGTCCCTCGATACAGCCTCCAAGACCACCGGCCAGATAGTCAGGGAAAATATCTTCACATATTTCAATCTGATATTTATCATACTGGCGGTACTGCTCATAGCCGTCCACTCATACAGGGACCTGACATTTCTGCTGGTCATAGGTTGCAATACCGCCATCGGCATTATTCAGGAGATCTACTCCAAGAAAGAACTGGACAAGATGAATATACTGTCCATGCCGAAGGCTACCGTGGTCCGGGAGGGCAGGCAGGGCTCCATCATGGCCGAGAGGCTGGTGAGGGATGATATAGTCATTTTCAAGGCCGGGAACCAGATCTGCGCCGACGCCATGGTGGTGGAGGGAGAGATAAAGGTAAACGAATCCCTCCTTACCGGAGAATCCGACGAGATATTAAAACAGCCCGGGGATAAGCTGATCTCCGGCAGCTTCGTTGTATCCGGACAGTGCTACTGCCGTCTCACCCATGTGGGGAAGGATTCATATATCTCCAAACTGACTCTTGAGGCCAAGGAAATGAAGTCCGTGGAGCGCTCCGAGATGATACGCGCCATCAACCGCCTGTTGATATTCGTTGGCATAGTACTCATTCCCATCGGGGTAGCCCTCTTCGTGGAGAGCTTTGTGCTGGCAGGAGAGACCCTGGAGTCCTCCATCACCTCCATGGTGGCGGCGGTCATAGGCATGATCCCCGAAGGGATTTTCCTCCTTACCAGTGTGGCCCTGGCCATGAGCGCGGTGCGCCTGGCGAAGCACAAGGTGCTCTTCCATGACATGAAAAGCATTGAGACCCTGGCACGCGTGGACGTGCTCTGCGTGGATAAGACCGGCACCATCACCGAGAATACCATGAGGGTGAAGAAGCTGCTTAAGGCAAGGGGAGCTTCCGATATGGATTTAAAGGAGCTCTCACTTCTCATCGGGGATTTCGCCCGGGCACAGGCCAGTGACAATATCACCATGGAAGCTGTGAAGAAGCGGTTTAAGGACATCACCGGGGCCAGGACTGCCTTAAAGGTAAGCCCTTTCTCATCGGCACTTAAGTACAGCGGAGTGACCTTTGGGGATGGTTCCTATGTCATGGGTGCCCCGGAATATATATTGAGGGAGGCTTTCCCGGAGTATGAGGACAGGGTAAAGAAATACACGGCCAGAGGCTACCGTGTGCTGGCCTTTGCGGCCTATGACGGGGAGCTTAACGGACAGCACCTTACAGGTACCGCAAATCCCCTGGGCTTTATCATGCTGGCCAACCCTATCCGCCGTGAGGCTCCGGAGACCTTCTCCTTCTTCGCCAGGGAAGGCGTGGCTATAAAGGTCATTTCCGGAGATAATCCCCTGACCGTCTCCGAGGCGGCGAAAGAGGCGAAGATAGAGGGGGCAGAGAATTACATAGACGCCAGGCAGCTTAAGACTCCTGCTGAAATAGATAAAGCCATGCGGAAGTACACTGTCTTCGGACGGGTGACTCCCGACCAGAAGAGGCAGTTTGTCCATGCCTTAAAGGCACAGGGGCACACCGTGGCCATGACCGGCGACGGAGTAAACGATGTCCTGGCCTTAAAGGATGCTGACTGCAGCATAGCCATGGCTTCCGGCAGCGACGCGGCGGCTCAGGTGGCCCAGGTGGTGCTCCTTGATTCAGACTTTTCATCCATGCCTGAGGTGGTGGCGGAGGGACGCCGGGTGGTCAACAACATCCAGCGCTCAGGCAGCCTCTTCCTGGTGAGGAATATTTTCTCCCTGCTGCTGGCGCTCTTCTCGGCATTTTTCATGATAAACTATCCGCTGGCTCCGGCCCAGATCACCCTGATCAGTATGTTTACCATAGGCATACCGGCCTTTGTGCTGTCATTCTCGGGCAACAAGGACAGGATCAGCGGCCATTTCCTGCCCAATATGCTCTCCCGGGCCCTGCCGGCAGGAATTACTGATTTCCTGGCGGTGGGCTTCCTGGTGATCTGCGGACAGATATTTGAGGTGTCGGCGGACGACATCGCCACGGCTTCCACCATGCTGCTGGCCATAGTGGGCTTCATAGTGCTCATCAAGCTTGGCGGACCAATGACCAGGGGCAAATGGATCATGTGGTTTATCTGCATAGGAGCCCTGCTCTTCTCCAGCATTTTCCTGCCCCAGCTCTTTGCCATCACCGGCATGTCCTTAAAGTGCATCTGCCTCTTCGTGGTCTTCGGCATCGCCACGGAGCCTATACTGCGGGTGCTTACCATGCTGACGGATTTCCTGAGGGATCAGTGGAGGAAGAGAGGGGAAGGGAAAGCGAGGTAAGGAAACAGCAGCCAAAATTCTGGTAAAGAGAAGGCAAACCCGTCATATCTTGAAACATGGTCTCAGTTTATGTATAATAGGGAATTGTTGCAGGAGGACGGCAAAAAGGAGAAGGAAACCTACAGGTATTGTATTTAAAGGATTATGCCTGTGAATATGAGGAATATTTTCATATGAATGAGAAAAGAAATCATGGGTGGCTGAAACACCTGGATTTTTTGATAGTTGATCTCGTATGTATCGAGGTTGCCTACTTTTTTTCCTACCTGTTTCGCAATCCCAATATGCATTTGGTCAGGGGAGTGTCCCTGTATACACAGTTTAATCTGGTTTTGATCATCATAGATATAGTTTATGTGATCCTTAGACCTCCGTACAAGAATATAATTAAGCGCGGGATATTTGCCGAGTTCCGATCAGTGCTTTTTCATAATATTATCCTGTGGCTGGTTGGCATTGCCTATCTGTATCTGACAAAAGAGGCTTTCTGGTTTTCACGTTACGTTATGGCAATGTCCATTATATTCTGTATCATATTGATGATGATAGGCCGGGTGGCCTGGAAAGCCGTTGTGCGCTCTGTCCTTAAAAAGGGCAGGCACCAGGCGAATACCCTGCTGGTGTCCAGTGCGGATTATGCCGGGAAAATGATAGAGCGGTTCCGGACCAGGATGTATAACGGATTCAACCTGCGGGGTCTGGCCATAGTGGACAGGGATATGGTGGGTGAGTCCATAGAGAATATACCGGTGGTAGCTGACGGTGCAGGACTGCTGGATTATGTAAAGGAAAAGGTCATAGATGACGTAATGATCAGTATCCCCGGAAATACCCAGAGAAACAGGCTTATGGTCTATGAGCTTCTGAATATGGGGGTGGTGGTTCATCTGGCGGTGGAATATGCTGAGGATGTTTTCCCGAATGCGAATGTGGAGAGAATAGGCGGATTTACTTTCATTACCACCAGCATAAGCACCACGGGTTCCTGGAGGATGGCTCTTAAGCGCCTGATTGATATAGTGGCGGGATTGCTGGGCTGCGTTGTCACCGGAGTGCTCTGCATATTTGTCGGGCCGGCCATAAAAAAGGCATCCCCGGGGCCGATATTTTTCAAACAGGAAAGGATAGGCAAGAACGGCCGGCGTTTCGAGATTTACAAGTTCCGATCCATGTATCCTGACGCAGAAGAGCGCAAGAAAGACCTGATGGCTGAAAATGAGATGGAGGGACTGATGTTCAAGATAGAAAATGATCCCCGGATCATCGGCAGCGAGAAGGGCCCGGGAAAGGGAATTGGGAATTTCATCCGCCGGACCAGCATAGATGAATTCCCGCAGTTTATCAATATCCTAAAAGGAGACATGAGCCTGGTGGGCACTCGTCCGCCGACGGTGGACGAGTTCGAGGGATATGAGTATCACCACAAGATCCGTCTGAGCATGAAGCCCGGGCTTACGGGGCTTTGGCAGGTGAGCGGCCGCAGCAAGATCACTGATTTCGAGGAAGTGGTGAGGCTGGATTCCCAGTATATAAAGAACTGGGATCTTAGGCTGGATTTTAAGATTATATTCAAGACTGTGGGAGTGGTGCTCCACAGGGACGGAGCAAAGTGAGATAAAGCTCTTTAATATTCGGTAAGGCCAGCGACGGGCATTTCAGAGACAGAATTCAAAGGGGAGGAGGACCGGACATGGTCATCGCAGGTATAGTCGCAGGGGGAGTGGGAAGCCGCATGGTCGGCAGTGCGGTGCCAAAACAGTTCCTGGAAGTGGACGGAAGGCCCATATTGATCCGAACTGCGGAGGCATTTTTCGATTCTCCTGATGTAGACGGTATAGTCATTGGGGTGCATCCGGACTGGATCGAATATCTGGAGAGCCTTCTCCAAAAGTTTTTCGGAAATACAGAAAAAATAGTGATATCTGCCGGAGGAGGCAGCCGCAACGAGACCATACAGAAGGTTTTACGTAAGGCGGAGGATGTCTGGGGTATCAATGATGACGCCTTAGTCCTCACCCACGATGCGGTGCGACCTTTTGTCAGCCAGAGGATCATACATGAGAATGTGGAGGCTGTCCGGAAATGGGGAATCTGCAATACGGTGATCCCGGCCACGGATACTATTGTCAGGTCGGCGGACGGCAGCTTTATCACGGATGTGCCTGCGAGAAATGAAATGTATCAGAGCCAGACGCCCCAGTCTTTCAGATACGGATTGTTTGAGGAGCTCTGTGCCGGCCTGAGCGAGGAGGAGCTTGAGACAGCCACGGATATCAGCGGGCTGTTCTGCCGCAGAGGATACAGGGTGGCCATGGTACAGGGTGATATCACGAATTTTAAGATAACCTACCCGAATGATATGAGGACGGCGGAGAGTATGATGACCTTTGAAGAACATGGCGGGTTTACATCTGCGATGTGATTATCCGGGTTTGACGCGTTACCTCAGACACAAAAAGGGAGACCAATGATGAATGTCAGGATAATAATAGCAGCGCATAAATTATATCAGATGCCGTCAGATGAGATTTATCTGCCGGTTCATGCAGGCAGTGCCGGAAAGCCGTCTCTGCCCTATCAGCCGGATAATACCGGTGACAATATTTCCGGGAAGAATCCCGAGTACTGTGAGCTGACGTGCCTCTATTGGGCCTGGAAGAACCTGGAATACGATTATTTGGGACTGGCCCATTACCGCAGGCATTTTACTGTCCGCAGCCGGGTTTATCAGCGCAGACACGCGCCTATGGACTGTGTGCTGACAGGAGAGGAACTGTCCCGGTTCATTCCCGAATATAAGATTATTGTCCCGGAGAAGCGCAGATATTTTATTGAGACACTATATTCTCACTATGCCCACACTCATTATGCGGAGCATTTGGATTATACCAGGGAGATTATAGAAAAAAGATGTCCTGAATATATTCGTTCATTCGACCGGGTGATGAAAATGAGGGCAGGACATATGTTTAATATGTGCATCATGGAGAAGAGCCTGATGGATGAGTACTGTGAGTGGCTTTTCGGTATTCTGGATGTACTGGAGGCAAAGTTTTCGCAGTGTGAATACTCCGATTATCACAGGAGATATGTTTTTCTTGTAAGCGAGATA
>JAJPYU010000226.1 GCA_021204765.1 Clostridiales bacterium | reverse complement strand
GATAATATACTTGTATTAAAGGACGGGAAAATCATCGACTCCGGCAGCCACGAGGAGCTGATCGCCCGCCCCGGCCTATACCGAAGCATATATGAAATACAGTCGGGAAAGGAGGAGAGCGCGTCATGAGCGAAAATGATGAGCGCGGGAGCACTTCCCACATCACCCATTTAAAATGGTTTGGCATACCCCAGATCGTAAATTTTGTCAAAGCCCACAGGAGGCTGATACTGGTCATGGTCATCTTCTCCGCCCTGGTCAGTGTCATAGATGCCATACTGCCCCTTTTCCAGAATTATGCCATAAACCACTACATAGGCGAGGGCACCCTGGACACTCTGCCTTACATGGTCACAGGCTACGTGGCTCTGCTCTTAGTCTACGGTCTCTTTAACTCCATCGCTGTCTATGCGGCATTTCGGGCTGAGGTGCTGGTGGATAGGGATGTGCGGCAGAAATGCTTTGACCATGTCCAGACCCTGTCATTTCGCTTTTTCAACCAGAACAGCGTGGGTTACATCCATTCCCGGGTTATCTCCGACCCGAACAAGATAGGACTCATAGTCAGTTGGGCCCTTTCCGACGCGGTGCTGGGTGTGGCATATATAGTGGGAATATTTGTGGTCATGTTCAGGCTCAACCCGGTCCTGGGCGGACTGCTGCTCATCGTCCTGCCCCTGGAGGTGCTGGCCACGGCATTTTTCTCAAAACGGATCACCAGGGAGAACCGCCGGGTCCGGGAGATGAACAGCATCATCACCGGGGATTTCAATGAGGGCATCACCGGCGCCCGGACCATCAAGGCCCTGGTCATAGAACACAAGATGCAGGGGGATTTCGAGAAGGATACTGCCAACATGCAGCGCTCAGCCATACGGGCGGGACGCTACCGCTCCCTTTTCAGGGGAGTCATCATTTTCTGTTCCAGCATAGCCCTGGCCCTGGTGCTGTGGCGGGGCGGGATTTTAAATCGCTCAGGCCTGCTGCTTCTCGGAAATCTGGCAGTCTTCATGAACTACGCCACTTCCATGAATGATTACGTGGAATGGCTGGTAAATGCCCTGGCGGAGCTGATCCAGACCCAGGTAAACGTGGAGCGTATCGAATCCCTGCTCCATGAAAAATCCGACGTGAATGACACGCCGGAGGTCATTGAGAAATACGGAGACAGCTTCTCGCCGAAGCGGGAGAACTGGGAGCCGCTCTACGGCGACGTGGAGTTTCGGGACGTGACCTTCATGTATCCCGACGGGGAAGAAAATGTGCTGGAGCATTTCAACCTGAAAGTCCCCCAGGGCTCCATGATAGCCATAGTGGGGGAGACCGGCGCAGGCAAGAGCACTTTCGCCAACCTGGTCTGCCGCTTCTACGAGCCCACCGAGGGGCAGGTTCTGATCGATGGACGGGATGCCAGGGAGCGCAGCCAGCTCTGGCTCCACAGCCACATAGGCTACGTGCTCCAGACGCCACATCTCTTCTCCGGGACAGTGCTGGAGAATCTGCGCTATGGAAATCCCGATGCCACAATGGAGGAGATAGAGACGGCAGTGAAGCGGGTCCACGCCGATGAGGTCATAGCGAAGATGGAGCACGGCTATGACACGGAAGTGGGCGAGGGCGGCGACCTGCTCTCCACCGGTGAGAAGCAGCTGCTAAGCTTCGCCCGGGCCCTGCTTGCAGACCCGCAAATACTTATACTTGACGAGGCCACCAGCAGCGTGGACACCCTGACCGAGAAAGCCATACAGGAGGCCATCTCTACGGTGACGGCGGGCCGCACCAGCTTCATGATAGCCCACAGGCTCTCCACCGTCCGTGACGCTGACGTCATCCTGGTCATGAAGGACGGGAAGATAGTTGAGCGGGGCAACCATGAGGAGCTGCTGGCCATGAAAGGGTATTACTACAGGCTCCACAGGCAGCAGTTTATGGAAGAAAAGGTGGCGGAGCAACTGGGATAAAAATTTAATTTTTATTAAATATTTCCTGAGCTATAGACAAAGAGCTACAAATAATTTATCTTATTGAGTATAAATAATCGAACCGCCGGGGCATGCGCCCTGCGACATCAAAAAGGGGGTATCATAATTGTTGGAACAACTTGACCTGACAAAGTCCATGTCTGACAAGGAGTACAAGCGTCGCATGGATGTCCTTGAGCCGGAATTATCCCGCCTGCAGAGAGACCTTAAGGCGGAACACATTCCGGTCATTATTCTCTTTGAGGGATTCGGAGCAGCCGGAAAGGGGTATCAGATAAACAGGCTTATCCATGCGCTGGATCCCCGCGGATTTTACGTCCACTCCATCGGGCCTGAGACGGAGGAGGAAAGGATGCATCCATTTCTCTGGAGATTCTGGACCAAGATCCCATCGGACACGCAGATCGCCATTTTTGATGAGAGCTGGTATCGTAAGGTGCTGATCGACAGGCTGAACGGCTCTTCCGGGGAGAACAGGCTTATCTCCTATTATAATGACATCAATTCTTTCGAGTATCAGCTCACTACCGGGGGCGCAGTCATTATAAAGCTCTTCCTCTGCATTGACCAGAAGGAGCAGAAGAAGCGCTATAAGAAGCTGGCCTCCTCCGAATCCAGCTCCTGGCGGGTCACTGATGATGACACGCTTCAGAATGAGGAGTTTGAGAGATATAAGCGGATGAATGATGAGATGCTGGAAGCCACGGACAAAGCTTACGCTCCCTGGACCATAGTCGAGGCCATGGACCGCTCCTTTGCCACGGTGAAGATCTATACCGCCGTCATTGAGTCGTTGAAAAAGGCTTTAAAGAGGAAAGCTGCCCTGGCAGGCGGCGAGCCGGAGGTCTCCGCTGATCCCGTCAATGCTTCTGAGTACGACGATGAGGTGCTCCGCACTTCCAGCCTGAAAAAGGTGGACTTAAGCCTGGCTCTGGATAAGAAGGAATATAAGAAGGAGCTGGCCCGGCTGCAGGAGCGGCTCACCGAACTGCACGGTGAGATTTACAAAAAGCGCATTCCTGTCATTCTTGGTTTCGAGGGCTGGGATGCCGGCGGCAAGGGCGGTGCCATAAAGCGCCTCACCGAGGCTATGGATCCCAGGGGTTATCGGGTCCATCCCACTTCCGCCGCCAATGACATTGAGAAGGTTCACCATTATCTCTGGCGTTTCTGGAACAATGTCCCCAAAGACGGCCACATCGCCATTTTCGACCGGACCTGGTACGGCAGGGTCATGGTGGAGCGCATTGAGGGCTTCTGCACTACCGCCGAGTGGCATCGCGCCTATCAGGAGATAAATGAGATGGAGAAGCAGTTCGTGGAGCACGGTGCCATAGTCATCAAGTTCTGGATGCAGATCGACAAGGATGAGCAGGAGCGCCGCTTCAACGAGCGCATGAACACTCCTGAGAAGCAGTGGAAGATCACCGATGAGGACTGGCGCAACCGCGAAAAGTGGGACGAGTACGAGAAGGCCGTGGACGAGATGCTGGTGCGCACCTCCACCATGGACGCTCCCTGGATCATCGTCGAGGGTAATAATAAATACTACGCCCGCATCAAGGTGCTGCGCACCGTGGTGGAGGCCATGGAGAAGAGATTGAAGGAGTGCTGACAGCTTCCGATGCAACATAAAAGTCTGGCTATTCTAAATTCACATTTTAGAATAGCCAGACTTTTTATTAATAAATATTTTCCAAAGTACCCTCTTGCAAATCATACTGCAATCCGCTATATTGTTACGAGCGATTTGACCTGCGGCGGTGAATCGCAACGCGGACAGCTCAGTTTGATTCGTAACAGGGTATTTTTATATGAATAAAAGTAAGGCGGCCTCCATGGACATGCTCCACGGGCCGATGTTTAAGAAAATATTGATATTTGCCCTGCCCCTGGCGGCGGGGAGCATGCTGCAGCAGCTCTTTAACGCGGTGGATGTGGCCGTGGTGGGGCGCTTTGCCAGCAGCGAGGCCCTGGCGGCGGTGGGAGCGAACACCTCCGTGGTGAACCTCCTTATAAATCTCTTTGTGGGCATCTCCGTGGGCAGCAATGTGGTCATAGCGAATCTCATAGGCCGCAGGGAGTACGACCGGGTGGAGGATGCGGTGCACACCTCCATACTGGTGGCCATAATCAGCGGCCTGTGTCTCATGGTGCTGGGGCTTATTGTCGCCAGACCCATACTCACCCTCATGTCCACCCCGGAAAATGTCATCGACATGGCGGTGCTCTATCTTCGTATCTACTGCCTGGGCATGCCCTTTATCATGCTCTATAATTTCTCCGCGGCCATACTCAGGAGCATCGGCGAGACCAGAAAGCCCCTGTACTGCCTGGTGACCGGCGGCGTCATCAATGCCTGCCTGAACCTCTTCTTCGTCATAGTCTGCCACATGGCGGTCTCCGGCGTGGCCACGGCCACGGTGATCTCCAACATAGTCAGCTCCATGATGGCTCTGTACTTCCTCTGCCACTGCGAGGAGAAGATGGTGCGGCCTGAATTAAAGAAGCTGGCTATCCACAGGCGGGAGCTGCTGCAGATCCTTAAGATCGGCATCCCGGCAGGCATACAGGGAGTGGTATTCTCCATCGCAAATGTCTGCATACAGTCCTCGGTCAACAGCTTCGGCTCCGACGCCGTGGCCGGTTCCGCCGTGGCAAATAATTTCGAGCTGATCTCATATTTCATGGTAAACGGCTTCAACGCGGCGGTGATGACCTTCGTCAGCCAGAATCTTGGCGCAGGGAACCTGAAGCGCTGTCTTCGCGCCTACGGCCTGGGGATAGTAAGCGCCCTGGTCTTTGCCGGAGCCATGAATTTCATCATTTTCCTGGCCAGAAGCCCGATAGTGAGCATATTTACCACGGATCCTGCCGTGGCGGAGTACGCCATGACCAGGATGCGCTGGGTGCTGATCTTTCATTGCCTTATCAGCAGCTATGAGGTCACCGGGGCGGCCATGCGCGGCCTGGGCAAATCCCTTGTTCCCACAGTGCTGGCCATTTTCGGGACCTGCCTTTTCAGGGTGCTTTATGTAAATACCATCGTGGTGCATTTCCATGTGTTCACAGTGCTGCTTCTGGTCTATCTCTTCTCCTGGATACTCACCGGGACCCTGACCATACTGGCATTCCTCATAGTATGGCGCAGGGTGAAAAAGAAATACGCTGCCTCACAGGCTACGGCTGACTGACGCCGGGCGGCGGACGATTAAGATGGTACCAGGGAGCAGCCAATTAAGCTGCCTCGCCCTTGACGATTCTGTGAAACTTAGCTAATATATATCTCTGGGAAAATCCTGATGATTTCCGGAATAAACCGTTAAAATATGAGGTGCGATCATGAAAGAATTAGCCAAAACCTATGACCCCAAAGGTATAGAGGACCGTCTTTACAGAAAATGGGAGGACAATGGATATTTCCACGCGAAAGTGGATCCCGACAAGAAGCCTTTTACCATAGTTATGCCCCCGCCGAATATCACCGGGCAGCTGCACATGGGCCACGCCCTGGACAACACCATGCAGGATATCCTCATCCGCTATAAGAGGATGCAGGGATACTCTGCGCTGTGGCAGCCGCTGTCTATTATACACAA
>JAJPYU010000256.1 GCA_021204765.1 Clostridiales bacterium | reverse complement strand
GTCCAGCAAAAGCTGGCGCCGGAGCACCCCATAGTGTCTGAGATACTGGAATACAGACAGCTCACCAAGTTTAAATCCACCTACGCTGAGGGACTGGCATCCTGCATCAGGGCGGACGGGCGGATACACACCACCTTTAACCAGACCATCACGGCTACCGGGCGGCTATCCAGCACTGACCCGAACCTGCAGAATATCCCCATCAGGATGGAGATGGGAAAGCTTTTCCGGAAAGTCTTTATCCCCAGGCCGGGATGTGTATTTATCGACGCGGACTACTCCCAGATAGAGCTGAGGATACTGGCCCACATGTCCGAGGATGAGAATCTCATAAATGCGTACAGGCACGCCGAGGACATCCACAGGATCACGGCCTCCCAGGTCTTCCATGTGCCGCCGGAGGAGGTGACGCCCCTCATGCGCCGCAATGCCAAGGCGGTGAATTTCGGGATAGTCTACGGCATCAGCTCCTTTGGATTGAGCCAGGATCTAAGCATTTCCAGAAAAGAGGCCGAGGAGTATATCAATAGCTATTTCGCAACTTTCCCAGGCATCAAAGCCTACCTGGATAAGGCGGTGAAGGACGCAAAGGAGAGAGGGTATGCGGTGACCATGTATGGGCGGCGCAGGCCGGTGCCGGAGCTCTCATCCGGGAACTTCATGCAACGCCAGTTCGGGGAGCGCATCGCCATGAATTCCCCTATACAGGGCACGGCGGCGGACATCATAAAGATAGCCATGATACGGGTCGCCAGGCGGCTGGCCGCAGAGGGGCTTGCCTCGAAGCTTATCCTGCAGGTCCATGATGAGCTGCTCATAGAGGCCCCTGCCAAGGAGGCGGAGAGGGCCGCAGTCATCGTTGGGGAGGAGATGCGCGGCGCAGCGTCCCTGGCAGTAGATCTGGAAGTGGACGTAAACACAGGTGAGAACTGGCTTCAGGCACACTGACAGTAATACCTGCATGGAAGTTGATTTTGTAAAAATTCACACGTTAATTTGCTTGCAAATTCGTGTATAAAGCAGTAGAATAAGTAAAATTTGTGAAGGAGGCGTAACATGCCAAATATTAAGCCTATATCTGATCTGAGAAATTATACTGAGGTCCTAAAGCAGGTTGATAAATCCAGGAGGGTATATCTGACGAGAAACGGCCATGGTGAATATGGCATCCTTTCAATGGCAGAAATTGATGAGCTTGACAGATATCGCGCCGCATATACGCTGTTTGAGAAGTTGAAATATGCGGAGAAGTCTGCCGATGAAGAAGGATGGATCGACGCGGACGACATTGAAAAAGAATTGCTGGAGGATATCGCTTGAAGAAGTTAAAATATTCGCCGGCTGCCAGGGCAAAACTGCATGCAATCAGGCATGACATTAATGTTAAATTCGGCAGGACAACCGCCCAAAAAGTTATTCTCAGGATGACTGCTTCTATCCGTCGACTCCAGACATTTGAGAATAGTGGGGAATCTGTGAGAAATATTATTGATATCCCCTGTGATTACAGAGTTATGTTTACAGAGCATAATTATATCTTTTACAGATTGACAGGCGATACCGTATACATTGTGGATATTTATAATGAACGTGAAGATTTCATGTGGAAGCTCTTTGGAATAGATAATTCTGATCCTGATTCGGAGGATTACTGGAGAGAATAAATTCGTTTAAGGAGAAAATCGTGATTTTTATAGGAATAACCGGTGGGGTAGGTGCGGGGAAATCCGCCATACTTGCATATATGGAAGAGAATTATAAATGTCGGGTAATGAGAGCCGATGAGATTGCACATCAGGTCATGGAGCCGGGAGGGGGATGCTATGGCGCGCTGCGGGAGCTGTTCGGGGCGGAGAATGTCTGGCTGCCTGACGGGAGGATAGACAGGCCCGCCCTGGCGGGAGTGCTCTTTTCGAATGAGAAGAAAAGGACAGCCCTGGATGCCCTGGTGCATCCCGCAGTGAAGGATTATGTCCGGCAGCAGTACGCTTATGAGACGGAGCGGGGAGAGCTGGATATCCTGGTGCTGGAGGCGGCTCTTCTGATCGAGGAAAATTATGGTGAAATCTGCGACGAACTGTGGTATATTTATACCGCCGAGGGTAATCGCCGGGGGCGTCTTAAAGCCAGCCGGGGATATTCCGATGGGAAGATTGACAGCATCTTCGCAGCCCAGCTTAGCGAGGAGGAGTTTAGAGCGGGGTGTAATGAGGAAATTGATAACAATCAGAGCCTTGATGTCACATACAGACAGCTGGACATGCTCCTCGAATGCAGAGGTATCATACCAATATAATTTTATATGTGTGAAAGACGAGGATAAAAGGTGAAGCAACGGATAATATTTGGAGAAATACATGGAGATTTGTAGTATAGCCAGCGGCAGCAGCGGGAACTGCATTTTAGCGGGGACCGATGATACCCACCTGCTGCTGGATGTGGGACTTTCGGGAAAGCGCATAGAGGCGGGACTTAACGACATCGGCCTTTCCACAGCTGACATTGACGGGATACTTATCACTCACGAGCACGCCGACCATATCAAGGGCCTGGGCGTTATCATGAGAAAGTATGGCCTTCCGGTCTACGCCACGAGAGGAACTATAGACAGTGTACTCCGCTGCAATTACCTGGGAGAGGTAGATGCCGGACTCTTTCACGAGATAAATCCCGGCGAGAAGTTCACCGTGGGAGACATGCATGTGACTCCGGTGTCCACCTCCCACGATGCTGCCGACCCGGTGGCCTATCGCATGGATTCAGGGAAGAAATCCATGGCGGTGGTGACGGATCTCGGCATCTATGACGAGACCGTAGTGAACATGATCACCGGGCTGGACGTGCTGCTGCTGGAGGCAAACCACGATGTCCACATGCTGGAAGTAGGGGTCTACCCTTTCTACTTAAAGCAGCGCATCCTGGGCGAGAAGGGGCATCTCTCCAATGAGACGGCCGGACAGCTCCTCTGCTGCGTCCTCCACGATGGCATGAAAAAGATTTTCCTCGGACATCTGAGCAAGGAAAATAACTACCCGCAGCTGGCCGTCGAGAGCGTGAGGGCGGAAATCTCCATGAGCGACGTGCCCTACTCAGGCTCCGACTTCCCTATAGAGGTCGCCGGGAGAGATGAACCCTCGGAACACGTTATATTCTGATAAGGAGAGTATCATGGAGAACACAAAAGTAGTTATCACCGTTGTCGGCAAGGACACCGTCGGTATCATTGCGAAGATCTGTACGTACCTTGCAGAGCAACACGTCAACGTCCTCGACATTTCCCAGACCATCGTCCAGGACTATTTCAACATGATGATGATAGTGGACATGGCCGGATCAAAGGTGGCCTTTGACGAGTGCGCCGCATACATGGATGAGCTGGGTGCTGAGATCGGGGTCGATATCCGCTGCCAGAGAGAAGAAATCTTCGAGATGATGCACAGGATCTGAAAATGATATTTTTATAAATAATCCGTGTGCATCATATGAATGAAAGGTACGAAACAGTATGATAAGCCGCTATGAAGTGATCGAGACCAACCGCATGATCTCCCAGATGAACCTGGATGTCCGTACCATCACCCTGGGCATCAGCCTTTTAGACTGCATTGATGGGAATCTCGATACTTTAAATAAGAAAATATATGAGAGGATCACCACCGTCGCCGCCGATCTGGTGGCCACAGGCGAGGCCATAGAGAAGCGCTACGGCATCCCCATAGTCAATAAGCGGATTTCTGTCACACCCATCGCCATGGTGGGAGCGGCGGCCTGTAAGACGACCGGGGACTATGTAGAGATAGCGAGGACCCTGGATAGAGCCGCCCACACTGTGGGCGTGAATTTCATCGGCGGATACTCTGCCCTGGTCTCCAAGGGAATGACGACAAGTGACAAGCTTCTCATTAAGTCTATCCCGGAAGCGCTGGCCGTCACCGAGCGGGTCTGCTCATCGGTGAACTTAGGCTCCACCAAGACCGGCATAGATATGGATGCTGTGGAGCTTATGGGACATATAGTGAAGGAGACAGCCAAAGAGACGGCGGAGAATGATTCCCTGGGCTGTGCCAGGCTGGTTGTCTTCTGCAATGCCCCGGATGACAATCCTTTCATGGCGGGAGCCTTCCACGGAGTGACAGAGGCTGATGCCGTGATAAACGTGGGGGTCTCAGGACCGGGAGTGGTAAAGAAAGCGTTAGAAGAGGCCAGAGGGGAGAATTTCGAGGTCCTCTGCGAGACTATAAAGAAGACTGCTTTTAAGATAACGAGAGTAGGCCAGCTGGTGGCAAAGGAAGCCAGCAGGATGCTGGGTATTCCCTTCGGGATAATAGATCTGTCCCTGGCACCGACACCGGCCATAGGGGATTCGGTGGCCGACATTTTAAAGGAGATAGGCCTTGAGCATCCCGGCGCACCGGGCACCACGGCGGCGCTGGCTCTATTAAATGATCAGGTAAAAAAGGGAGGAATCATGGCCTCGTCCTATGTGGGAGGCTTAAGCGGCGCATTCATCCCGGTCAGCGAGGATCAGGGGATGATAGATGCGGTGGAGGCCGGGGCCCTTACCCTGGAGAAGCTGGAGGCCATGACCTGCGTCTGCTCCGTGGGGCTGGACATGATAGCCGTGCCGGGGAATACAAGCCCTGCGACCATTTCCGGGATAATCGCCGATGAGATGGCCATAGGGATGGTGAACCAGAAGACCACGGCGGTGCGGCTGATTCCCGTCATCGGAAAAGGGGTGGGGGAGGTCGCCCACTTCGGAGGGCTCCTGGGCTATGCCCCGATAATGCCGGTGAACGCGTACTCCTGCGATGAATTTGTCAGCCGAGGAGGCCGCATACCCGCCCCGGTACATAGCTTTAAGAACTGATGTAACGAACTCATTTTCACGCGAAAGCTAAAGATAATAAAAACAGAAGGAGAGAATGTCATGAAACTCAATTCAATAGCAGAATTACTGGCATCAAATGCTTATCCGGGAAGGGGAATAGTCCTGGGGAAGAGCCCGGACGGATGTAAGGCCGTGGCAGCGTATTTTATCATGGGAAGGAGCGCCAACAGCAGAAACCGCATCTTCGTGGAGGACGGCGAGGGCATCAGGACTCAGGCCTATGACGAGTCCAAAGTGGAGGATCCCAGCCTCATCATCTACGCCCCGGTGCGGGTGCTGGGCAATAAGACCATAGTCACCAACGGCGACCAGACGGACACCATCTATGAGGGCATGGACAAGCAGATGACCTTTGAGCAGAGCCTCAGGAGCCGTACCTTTGAGCCGGATGGCCCCAACTTCACGCCCCGGATCTCCGGAGTCATGCACATCGAGAACGGGAATTATAATTACGCTCTCTCCATCTTAAAGAGCAGCGACGGCGACCCTGCGGCCACCAACCGCTACACTTTCGCCTACAACACGCCCCTGGCCGGTGAGGGCCGTTTCATACACACCTACATGTCCGACGGTGCCCCCCTTCCCAGCTTCGAGGGCGAGCCGGAGCGCGTCGACGTCCTGGACGACATCGACTCCTACTCCGTGCTCCTCTGGGAGAACCTGAACCCTGACAACAAGGTGTCACTCTTTGTGCGTTACATAAATATTAAGGATGGTACGTATGAAACCCGCATCCTTAACAAGAATAAGTAAAAACAGAGGGTATCTCACGTGTGTAAATAAAAGATATAAACTGGAGGGTAACCACTATGAATGAACTTGAATTAAAGTACGGATGCAACCCCAATCAGAAGCCGTCCCGCATCTTCATGGAGAGCGGAGCCGACCTCCCCGTGAAGGTTCTCTGCGGAAAGCCCGGATACATTAATTTTTTAGACGCCTTCAACGGCTGGCAGCTTGTCCGCGAGCTTAAGGCCGCCACCGGCCTGCCCGCCGCCACTTCCTTTAAGCATGTCTCCCCTGCGGGAGCTGCCGTGGGCATCCCCCTCACCGACGTGGAGAGACGTATCTACTGGGTTCCCGAGACCATGACTGAGATGAGCCCCTTAGCCTGTGCCTACGCCAAAGCCCGGGGCGCCGACCGCATGTCCTCTTTCGGAGACTTCATTTCCCTCTCTGACATCTGCGATAAAGATACGGCTATGCTCATCAAGACTGAGGTATCGGACGGTATAATTGCCCCCGGCTACACTGACGAGGCTCTGGCTATTCTTTCCGCCAAGAAAAAGGGAAATTACGCTATTATTCAGATCGACTCGGACTATGTCCCTGACCCGGTGGAGCACAAGCAGGTCTTCGGCGTCACTTTCGAGCAGGGCAGAAATGAGCTTAAGATCGACCGTGATTTCCTTTCCAATGTGGTCACAGAGAATAAGGAGATCCCCGACGAGGCGAAGGTGGATCTCATCATTTCCCTTATCACCTTAAAGTACACCCAGTCAAATTCCGTATGCTACGCCAAGCACGGCCAGGCGATCGGCATTGGTGCAGGGCAGCAGTCCCGCATCCACTGCACAAGGCTCGCCGGACAGAAAGCGGACAACTGGTATCTCCGTCAGGCGTCCCAGGTGCTTGGCCTGAAATTTAAGGAGGGGATCAAGCGTGCCGACCGTGATAACGCCATAGACCTCTACATCGGTGACGAGTACATGGATGTCCTGGCGGACGGCGTGTGGGAGAATACCTTTGCTGAGAAGCCCCCTGTATTTACAGTGGAGGAAAAGAAGTCCTGGCTGGCCGGCAATACCGACGTGGCCTTAGGTTCTGACGCGTTCTTCCCCTTCGGTGACAATATCGAGAGGGCGAGAAAGAGCGGTGTGAAGTATGTGGCCGAGCCCGGAGGCTCCATAAGGGACGATAATGTCATAGAAACCTGCAATAAGTATGGCATGGCCATGTGCTTTACAGGGATCAGGCTGTTCCACCACTGATGCGGAAAAATGTCATATAACAGTCTGCAGCCACCCCCGGTTACCTGAGGGTGGCTGCAATTTTGCCCATTACCTGAAAGTATCTATATGCATCTGTTTTGTAAATTTTTTACAATTTTTTTCTTTTAGATTGTTTTTTTTACTCAAATTGCCGAATTTACTGAAAATTAAGATTTGCCGTTGACTTTTAGTTTTGTAAGTTCTAAGATTGTCCTCGTAAAGGCAAGGGTGCTGCGAAGATTTTACTTCCGGTGCTCTTTTCTTTAGGTCTAAGTGAATCGATCATGCGTAGCATGGAGCAATCCGTAGACCTAAAATATGTTTAGGGACACAAGGACGTGCATTGACGCACGTCCTTCATTTTTTGTCAAAAGGAGGTTTCATTATGAGTCAGGAAATTATGGATTTCGTCAGCAACAACGTCTTCGGCGTATGGTTCCTGATCGGAGCCGCGCTGGTCTTCTGGATGCAGGCCGGGTTCGCCATGGTGGAGGCAGGCTTCACAAGGGCTAAAAATACCGGAAACATCCTCATGAAGAATCTCATGGATTTCTGTATCGGCACGGTCATGTTCATCCTCATCGGTTTCTCAATGCTGATGGGAGAGGATCTGCTGGGCTTTATCGGAAAGCCGGGATTTGACATCTTCACAGCTTACGGAAGTTTCGATTTCTCCAACTTCGTCTTCAACCTGGTCTTCTGCGCCACGACGGCGACCATTGTCTCGGGAGCCATGGCGGAGCGTACCAAATTCCTTTCCTACTGCGTCTACTCCGCAGTGATCTCCGGGTTAATCTACCCCATCGAGGCTCACTGGATCTGGGGCGGCGGCTGGCTGGCACAGCTGGGCTTCCATGATTTTGCCGGATCCTGCGCCATCCACATGGTGGGCGGCATCTGCGCCCTCATTGGTGCGGCAATGCTTGGACCACGGATCGGGAAGTTTAGTAAAGATAAAGACGGGAAAGTCACAAAGGTACACGCCATCCCCGGCCACAACCTGGCCTTGGGCTGCCTGGGCTGCTTCATCCTCTGGCTTGGCTGGTACGGCTTCAACGGTGCCGCGGCCACTTCCGTGGATCAGCTGGGATCGATCTTCCTTACCACAACGGTCTCTCCCGCAGTGGCCACGGTGGTGTGTATGATATTTACCTGGTTAAAATACGGCAAGCCCGATGTGTCCATGTGTCTTAACGCCTCATTGGCAGGCCTGGTGGCCATCACCGCACCCTGCGATGTCACTAATGCGGCGGGTGCCATGGTCATCGGCGGTGTATCAGGTCTGCTGGTAGTATTTGGTGTCTGGCTTTTGGATTACAAGCTGCACATTGACGATCCTGTGGGTGCCGTGGCCGTCCACTGTATAAACGGTATCTGGGGCACCATAGCCGTCGGCCTCTTTGCAACGGCCTCTGCTCCGGGCTACAGCATAGAGAACAGATACGGTGAGCAGCTCACAGGACTCTTCTACGGCGGCGGTGTAAGGCTCTTAGGGCTCCAATGCCTGGGTGTTCTCACAGTTGCGGCCTTTGCGGGAGTGTGCATCGCCATCACTTTCCTTATTATAAAGGCGATCTTCGGGCTTAGGGTGAAGGCCGAAGATGAGATCATGGGCCTTGATCAGTCAGAGCACGGCCTCGCCAGCGCTTACGCGGACTTCGCCATGACCAACGCCATCAACAGCATGGGCTCCGGACTGGAATTTACTGCCATCCCTGAGGACGCAGTACCCATCGACGAGGCAGTCCCCGTGGAGCTGCGCACTCCTGATCCTTCCGTTACCTCAGCCAGCGATGTCCCTATCACGAAGATCACTATCATCGCAAAGCAGAGCCGCTTCGATGTCCTCAATGACGCCATGTCGAAGATCGGCATAATGGGTATGACAGTCACCAATGTCCTGGGCTGCGGCGTCCAGAGAGGCCGCACCGCCACCTACCGCGGCGTTCCCATGGAGATGAACCTCTTACCTAAGATAAAGGTGGAGATCGTGGTCTCCAAGGTCTCCCCGCGCCTGGTCATCGACACAGCGAAGAGGGCTCTTTACACCGGCCACGCCGGCGACGGCAAGATCTTCGTCTACAACGTGGAGAATGTCGTCCGCGTCAGTTCCGGAGCCGAAGGATTTGACGCCCTGCAGGACTATTGAAACACCCTGCGCACACTGCAGCTTTTTAAATACATACTCCTTTTCCCCGGGGAGGAGGCGTCGGAGGACGCCCCTCCCCGCTTTTTATATTTTTTCACATATTTCCCAAATGGGTATTGATTTTTGGAGCAGTGGGGCTTATTATAGTTGAAAAGTGGTGCGAAGTGGAACAAAAGTGGCTTATTGTGGAGAATGTTGATAAATCTGTGGATAACTCTGCAAGCCCCTTAAAATCCACTGGATCAGGCACTGAAAGGAGGTGTTTTCGATGTTCAAGGGCGAGTACAGCCACAGCGTGGACTCTAAGGGCAGGATCATCATGCCGGCGAAGTTCCGCGATGCCTTAGGCGACTCATTTGTGGTCACAAAGGGTCTTGACGGTTGCCTTTTCGTCTACACCGGTGCCGCGGCCACTTCCGTGGATCAGCTGGGATCGATCTTCCTTACCACAACGGTCTCTCCCGCAGTGGCCACGGTGGTGTGTATGATATTTACCTGGTTAAAATACGGCAAGCCCGATGTGTCCATGTGTCTTAACGCCTCATTGGCAGGCCTGGTGGCCATCACCGCACCCTGCGATGTCACTAATGCGGCGGGTGCCATGGTCATCGGCGGTGTATCAGGTCTGCTGGTAGTATTTGGTGTCTGGCTTTTGGATTACAAGCTGCACATTGACGATCCTGTGGGTGCCGTGGCCGTCCACTGTATAAACGGTATCTGGGGCACCATAGCCGTCGGCCTCTTTGCAACGGCCTCTGCTCCGGGCTACAGCATAGAGAACAGATACGGTGAGCAGCTCACAGGACTCTTCTACGGCGGCGGTGTAAGGCTCTTAGGGCTCCAATGCCTGGGTGTTCTCACAGTTGCGGCCTTTGCGGGAGTGTGCATCGCCATCACTTTCCTTATTATAAAGGCGATCTTCGGGCTTAGGGTGAAGGCCGAAGATGAGATCATGGGCCTTGATCAGTCAGAGCACGGCCTCGCCAGCGCTTACGCGGACTTCGCCATGACCAACGCCATCAACAGCATGGGCTCCGGACTGGAATTTACTGCCATCCCTGAGGACGCAGTACCCATCGACGAGGCAGTCCCCGTGGAGCTGCGCACTCCTGATCCTTCCGTTACCTCAGCCAGCGATGTCCCTATCACGAAGATCACTATCATCGCAAAGCAGAGCCGCTTCGATGTCCTCAATGACGCCATGTCGAAGATCGGCATAATGGGTATGACAGTCACCAATGTCCTGGGCTGCGGCGTCCAGAGAGGCCGCACCGCCACCTACCGCGGCGTTCCCATGGAGATGAACCTCTTACCTAAGATAAAGGTGGAGATCGTGGTCTCCAAGGTCTCCCCGCGCCTGGTCATCGACACAGCGAAGAGGGCTCTTTACACCGGCCACGCCGGCGACGGCAAGATCTTCGTCTACAACGTGGAGAATGTCGTCCGCGTCAGTTCCGGAGCCGAAGGATTTGACGCCCTGCAGGACTATTGAAACACCCTGCGCACACTGCAGCTTTTTAAATACATACTCCTTTTCCCCGGGGAGGAGGCGTCGGAGGACGCCCCTCCCCGCTTTTTATATTTTTTCACATATTTCCCAAATGGGTATTGATTTTTGGAGCAGTGGGGCTTATTATAGTTGAAAAGTGGTGCGAAGTGGAACAAAAGTGGCTTATTGTGGAGAATGTTGATAAATCTGTGGATAACTCTGCAAGCCCCTTAAAATCCACTGGATCAGGCACTGAAAGGAGGTGTTTTCGATGTTCAAGGGCGAGTACAGCCACAGCGTGGACTCTAAGGGCAGGATCATCATGCCGGCGAAGTTCCGCGATGCCTTAGGCGACTCATTTGTGGTCACAAAGGGTCTTGACGGTTGCCTTTTCGTCTACACCAACGAGGAGTGGGAGAACATCGAGAACAAATTCCATGAGCAGACACTAACCGGAAAGAATGCGAGGAAGTTTTCCCGTTTCTTCTTCGCCGGAGCGGCGGACTGCGATATAGACAAGCAGGGCAGAGCCCTGATCCCGGCTAATCTCCGTGAGTTTGCGGATCTTTCAAAAGACGTGGTCCTGGTGGGAGTCCTTTCCAGGATTGAGATCTGGAGCAGGGAGCGCTGGGAGGACAATTCCTACGACGATATCGAGGATATGGACGAGATCGCCGAGGCCATGGCTGAAATGGGCTTAGGGATCTAGGGCGGGACCATGAAGGATTTTTCCCATGTACCGGTCATGCTTTATGAGACCGTGGACGCCCTGATCACAGACACTGAGGGGGTATATGTGGACGGCACAATTGGGGGTGGCGGCCACAGTGAAGAAATATGCAGACGGCTGACCGGGGAAGGCAGGCTCATCGGACTGGATCAGGATGATGACGCCATAGCGGCAGCCCGAGCAAGATTAAGCTTTTTCAAGGAGAGAGCCGATATCATCCGGAGCAGCTTCGCCGATATGGATGAGGTGCTGGATGAACGGGGTATCGGCAAAGTGGACGGCATCATGCTGGATCTGGGGGTTTCCTCGTTCCAGCTTGATGAGGCCGCGAGGGGATTTTCGTACATGAATGAGGACGCTCCCCTGGACATGAGAATGGACAGGCGGCAGAGCCTCACGGCAGCGGATATCCTTAAGAGTTACAGCGAGCAGGACCTGTATCGCATCATCCGCGATTACGGGGAGGAGCCTTTCGCTAAGAACATTGCGAAGCACATAGTCAGGGCCAGAAGTGAAAAGCCCATCGAGACGGCCGGGGATCTGAATGCGATCATCCGTGCTGCCATTCCCGCAAAAATGCGTGCCTCCGGAGGACATCCCTCCAAGCGTACTTTTCAGGCACTGCGCATAGAGGTAAACCGGGAGCTTACCATCCTTGCAGATTCACTTGACGCCATGATCGACCGCTTAAAGGAGGGCGGGAGACTTTGCGTCATTACTTTTCACTCCCTGGAGGATCGGACGGTAAAGGAAGCTTTCAGGCGAAATGAGAATCCCTGCACCTGTCCGCCCGGCTTTCCGGTATGTGTGTGCGGTAAGGTTCCAAAGGGAAAAATGATGACAAGAAAGCCCATACTCCCCGGCGAGGACGAGATAAAGTCCAACAGCCGCTCAAAGAGCGCGAAATTGAGGGTGTTTATAAAGCAGACAGGAGAAGTTAAGAAATGAGTGCGAGGGGAAGCAGTTACAATTATAATTACAGCCGCAGCAGTACCGGCCGCAGTGCAGCCGGCCGCAGCAGTTATAGCAGTATGAGTCGAAGCAATTACGATCGCAGCAGCATGCGCAATACGGGCAGAAGAAATTACGATCACAGCAGCTCAGACCGCAGCGGAAGCGGAAGGAATACAGCTTATGTAGACGGCAATACAGTCCGCCGCATCCAGGAGGTGCCTGCCGGACAGCCCCGGCAGAAAGCCAAATCCTTTGATGAGGTCCGCCGCTCCCATGCGAAAAAGGCGGCAGTCCGCCGCAATATGGAGCGTGCCCTGGTCCTTAATCGGAGATATGTGGTGTTCCTTACCCTGGCCACAGTCGTGTGCCTGGTGGCCTGCGTATGGTTCATCAATCTTCAGTCTGAGATTTCCTCCCGTATGTCTTCTATAGCTGCCATGGAGACCACTGTCAGTGAGACGAAAGCAGCCAACGATATCCTGGAGTCCAGAGTGGAGACCGGAATGACCTTAGATGAGGTGAAGGACAGAGCCGAAGACCTGGGACTGGTCTATCCCTCCACTTCCCAGATAGAGTATTTCTCAGTGGAGAGCGATGATTACATGAACCAGTATGCCGATGTGGCATCAAATTAACAGCCGGGAGGAAAGACAATGGCGTCCCGGAAGAAAAAGAGGAGAAAGAAACCGAAAACAGCAGTCAGGTTCCTTTTCCGGATGAAGAAGAAGCTCTCGGTATTGTTTGTCATTATCGTCATATGCCTGATCGCACTGATCGGGCGTTTGGCGTATATAGAGTACACCAGCAGCGGCAAGTACGAGAAGATTGTCCTTTCCAACCAGGGCTATTCCAGTACCACCATTCCTTTCCGCAGGGGAGACATTACCGACAGAAAGGGTACGGTCCTGGCAACCAGCACTGATGTTTATAATTTGATCCTGGACTGCAGTGTTCTCACCTCCAACGACGCATACCTTGAACCCACCCTTGATGCCCTTGAGACCTGCTTTTCAGAAGACCAGCTCAACATGAGCTTTTCCGAGATAGAGGACTATATCGATGCCCATCCCTCCAGCCAGTATTGCAAGCTGGCGGATGGCCTGACTCCCGATGAGATAGCAGGATTCGAGGAGATGGAGAGCGGGAAAACCGAGGTGGATGAGGAGACCGGGGAGACAGTTGAGGTAAAAGGTGATTCCAACATAAACGGTATCTGGTTCGAGAAGGAGTACACCCGCGAGTATCCTTATGGCTCCCTGGCCAGCGCGCTCATCGGATACACAGCCTCCGGCGACGTGGGCCTGGGCGGCATAGAGGACAGCTACAATGACGTATTAAACGGTACCGACGGACGCCGCTACGGATACTTAAATTCCGACTCCAATTATGAGGTGACGGTTCGTGAGGCCATTGACGGCGAGACTGTGGTCTCCACCGTGGATGAGAATCTCCAGGCCATCTGCGAGGACAAGATAAAGGAGTTTTACGACGCCCTCTCC
The DNA here is from genome assembly GCA_021204765.1 of Clostridiales bacterium. Taxonomy (GTDB): domain Bacteria; phylum Bacillota; class Clostridia; order Lachnospirales; family Lachnospiraceae; genus Eubacterium_I. The sequence continues at coordinate 10,062 of JAJPYU010000256.1, read as the reverse complement.
GATGAGACGACAAAAAAAGGCGGGGCGGAGCACATAGCGGCTCTCATGATGGATCCGAATACCGGAGAAGTCCTGGCCATGGCTAATTACCCGAATTACGACTACACTCTCTCTGCCACGGAGAATCTGGAGCTCTTTTACACGGATGAGGAGCTGGATGAGATGACTCAGGAGGAGCAGTCGGCGGCAGTGGAGAGCCTGAAGCAGAATTTTGCCCTGACCTACACCTATGAGCCCGGCTCCACGGCCAAGCCCTTTACCATAGCCTGCGGACTTGACACCGGGACCCTCACTGAGGATATGACCTTTTACTGCGATGGCGGCGAGCAGATCGCGGATTACTACATCCACTGCGTGAACCGGGACGGCCACGGCATGGAGACCATACAGCAGGCCATGGAGAATTCCTGCAATGATGCCCTGATGCAGATGTCCTATCTGATAGGAGGAGACAATTTCTCCCGCTACCAGCAGATATTTAACTTCGGCCTCAGGACAAATATCGACCTTCCCGGCGAGAGCAGGACCGACAGCCTTGTGTATTCCTCCGATCAGATGACGAAGATAAATCTGGCCACCAATGCTTTCGGCCAGAATTTCAACGTGACCATGATACAGCTGGCCAGCGCCTATTCTTCCATAGTAAACGGAGGCAGCTATTACCAGCCTCATGTGGTAAAAAAACTCCTGGACGGCGATGGGAATACCGTGGAGACCATAGAGCCCACCCTCCTTAAACAGACCGTTTCGGAGGAGACTGCCGAGACAGTCACCGGATACTTAAAAGGCGTCGTGGACGAGGGCTCCGGCACCACTGCAAAGGTGGACGGCTACTCCATGACAGGCAAGACCGGCACGGCACAGAAGTATGTGCTGGACGAGGATGGGAATGCCACTTCCACCCGTGCCGCAGGGAAATACCTGGTATCATTTATCTGCGCAGTCCCGGCCGAGGAGCCTCAGGTGGTGCTCTATGTGGTGGTGGACGAGCCCAACGTGGCTGATCAGGCCCATTCCTCCTATGCCCAGAACGTGGCACGGGAGATCCTGGAGGAAGCCCTGCCCTACCTTAACATTTACCCGGATGAGGAGCAGACCGGAATAAATACGGAACTGGATATAGTGGGAAATTCCGGGCAGACCATAGCGGGAGAGTAAGCCGGCACGATTTACCTGTTTCCGGCGCGGCGGCTGCGGAGTGCCGCCGCATATCAAAAAAGCAACGGAATCAGCCTGCAAGAGAGGAGAGTTATGACTTTTGAAATCATCCTGCCTATATTGATAGCTTTCGCCATAGCGGCGATATTGGGACCCATAGTCATACCCGGACTTAAAAAGATGCACATGAGCAACCACGAGCGGGAGGAGCTTGCCTCACACCAGAAAAAGTCCGGGACGCCCTCCATGGGCGGTATTATTTTCATTGTTGCCGTGGTGGTCACCTGCCTCATCTATGCGAAGGGATATCCTAAGGTGATCCCCGTCATGCTGGTGGCTTTAGGATTCGGCGTGATAGGTTTCCTGGACGATATCTTAAAAGTAAAGCTCCACAGAAAGACCCACGTCTCAGACGGGCTGCTCTCCTGGGAGAAAGCCCTCCTGCAGCTGGTGGTGACGGCTGTATTCGCCGTCTACCTTTTACACTCAGGCACTTCACTGGCCATGCTGGTGCCCTTTAAGGGGACCACTTGGGACCTGCCCGTAGTCGCAGCGGTGATCATACTGTTCCCGGCGGTCATCGGCACGGTAAACGGAGTGAATTTCACTGACGGACTGGACGGACTGGCCTCCACCATCACCATAGTGGTGGCTGTATTTTTCACCGTGGCGGCTGTGGGACTGAATGCAGGCCTCTCACCCGTCTGCTGTGCAGTCATCGGGGCGCTGATGGGCTTTTTACTCTACAATGTCTATCCGGCAAAGGTATTCATGGGCGACACCGGCTCCCTTTTTCTGGGAGGCTTCGTTGCGGCGGCGGCCTACATGATGCAGATGCCCATATTTATACTTATCGCGGGACTGATATACTGGGTTGAGATTATTTCGGTGATGATCCAGGTCACATATTTTAGGAAGACCGGCGGCAAGCGCTTCTTTAAGATGGCGCCCATCCACCATCACTTTGAGCTCTCCGGCTGGTCGGAGACCAGGGTGGTGGCGGTATTTTCCATAGTGACCGCGATACTGTGTATGGCGGCGTACGTCGGGCTCAGGCTCTGACAGCTGCGGCAGGGCCGCATGTTTTTAAATGATCAGGCAAAATGGCGAGGGGAGAACAACATGGATTTCAAAGGAGAAAAGGTTCTGGTATTCGGAACAGGCTTAAGCGGCATTTCCGCCGCAAAACTGCTGATAAAAGAGGGAGCGGAGGTACTGCTCTTTGATGGAAATGAGGAGCTGGACTGCAGCCGCATCCTGGAAAATTTCGACGAGTGGAATGAGGTCAGGATTTCCGTGGGAGAGCTCTCTGAGGATGTGACCAAAGGTATAGACCTGGCTATAATCAGTCCCGGAGTCCCCATTGACTGCCCGGATGTGATGACCTTAAGGGCCAGGGGCATACCGGTGTGGGGAGAGGTGGAGCTGGCCGCCCGGTGTGATCAGGGCCTGCTCTTAGCCATCACCGGCACCAACGGCAAGACTACGACAACCTCCCTGTTAGGAGAGATCATGAAGAGCTGCGGCGGGCAGGTGAACACGGTGGGAAATATCGGTATTCCCTACAGTGGCACAATAGACAATACCGGTGAGGACAGCATCACCGTGGCGGAGATTTCCAGCTTTCAGCTGGAGAGCATTGACGAGTTTCACCCGAAAGTGTCGGCAGTCTTAAATATTACTCCCGATCATCTCAACCGCCATCACACCATGGAGTGCTATATTGCCACCAAGATGTCCATCACCAGGAACCAGACTGAGGAGGATTTCTGCGTATTAAATTACGAGGATGAGATCATCCGTGAACACACTGACGGAATTAAGGCTAAGCTTGTGTGGTTTTCAAGCCTGCATACCCTGGATGAGGGGCTTTATCTCGATGGTACAGAGATCATCTGTTCCCATGACGGCATAAAGGAGAAGGTTATAGATATTGACGAACTGAACATCCTGGGCCGCCATAATCATGAGAATGTCATGGCCGCGGCCGCCATGGCTCTCTGCGTTGGTGTTCCCATGGAAAATATCAGGAAAGTCCTGCGTGAATTCAAGGCTGTGGAGCATCGCATTGAGTTTGTCACAGAGAAGAGGGGTGTGCGCTTCTATAATGATTCCAAGGGAACGAATCCCGATGCCGCCATAAAGGGGATCCAGGCCATGGACAGGCCTACCTGCCTTATCGGCGGAGGCTACGACAAGGACAGTGAATACACTGAGTGGATAAAGAGCTTCGACGGAAAGGTAAAGCTTCTGGTCCTTATCGGACAGACCAGGGAGAAGATAGCGGCTGACGCCGAAAAGTGCGGCTTTAAGGATTATGTATTTGCGGATGATTTGCGGGAGGCCGTGGATATCTGCTATGAGAACGCCCAAAACGGTGACGCCGTCCTGCTTTCTCCTGCCTGCGCCAGCTGGGGCATGTTTCCTAACTATGAGGTAAGAGGCAAGATGTTCAAGGAAATGGTAAACGCATTAGAGGAGTAATATAGATGGCCCGACGCGGGAAAAAGGAGAAGACAATCAAATATTTTGATTACAGCCTGCTGTTTTTAGTTATTTTCCTGTTGGGATTCGGACTTGTAATGCTATACTCCGTCAGCTCCTATGAGGCGCAGAGCACCTTTGGGGATGCCACATATTACCTGCGCCATCAGGTCAGGAATATCTGCGTAGGCCTGGTATTTATGGTGGGGTTTACACTGTTTCCCTACAAAAAATGGGAGCACAAGGTCATAGGATGGATCGCCTGGTGGGCGGCTTTCCTGCTCTGCCTGGCAGTGCTGTTCGTGGGCTCTGACGCCAACGGCTCCACAAGGTGGCTGGAGATAGGGCACACGGGGATGGTGATACAGCCCTCGGAATTTGCAAAGATCTTCATGATAGTGTATATGGCCATAGTCCTTGCCCGTATGCCGAAGAACATCAAAGATTTCCGCAGTGTGGTGCAGCTGCTGATAAGGATAGCCCCGGTCATCATAGTCGTCGCCGTGCAGGATCTGAGCACGGCTATCATTATCGCCGGGATATGTGTTCTGATGATGTTTGTGGCCAGCCCTAAGTATTCACATTTCATTGCGCTGCTGGTATTTGTGGGGATAGTGATAGTGGCCTTTGCCATCTACTCCACCAATGGGGGTTACAGGGGCGAGAGAGTGCAGGCATGGCTTCATCCGGAGGACTATCCGGACAAGGTCTATCAGACCATGCAGGGTCTCTACGCCATTGGCTCCGGCGGGCTCTTCGGCAAAGGGCTGGGAGGCAGCATACAGAAGCTGGGCTATGTGCCCGAGGCCCAGAATGACTTCATTTTTACCATTATCTGCGAAGAACTGGGACTCTTCGGCGGCATTTGCGTGATACTGCTTTTCGTGCTGCTGATCTGGAGGCTCATGGTCATAGCCAACAATTCCTCCGACATGGCCGGAGGCCTGATGGTGGTGGGAATCATGGCCCATGTGTCCCTGCAGGTCATCTTAAACCTGGCAGTGGTCACCAATTCCATTCCCAACACCGGAGTCATCCTCCCTTTCTTTTCCTACGGAGGCTCGTCCATGATAGTGCTGCTGATGGAGATGGGACTGGCGCTGTCGGTATCGCGGGGGATACATTTGGGGACAGACCTGGCGATAGAATGACGAAAACAGGCGGCCTCACAATGCATGAGTAATCGCAGCACCGTAAGGGGAGGGGGAGCATGCGTATTACGAATGGCCTGTGGGAGGCCGTGTGAACTATTCAGGGAGATATAAAGGAGAATGGCGCGTACTTTACAAAAGAAAAGAAAGAGAAAACGGCGAAGGAAGAGGATACTCGTCGTCGTTCTTATAATAATAGCATTACTGGCGGTGACTTTCCTGTTGGCATGGAAGGTCTTTGTGGTCGAAAAGGTAAATGTGGAGGGAAATGAGATCTACTCTGACGAGCAGATATCCGAGTGGGTCCTGGATGATGATCATTCATGGAATTCGCTGTACGTATTTTTCAAAAGTAAGTTCAGCAAACAGGATGAGATCCCCTTTGTGGATACTATGGATGTGACTCTCGACTCGCCTACTGAGCTTACCATTACCGTGACGGAGAAAGGCATACTGGGCTACACCTACGTGCCCTCAGCCGAAGCCTATGCCTATTTCGACCAGGATGGTTTCGTCGTGGAACTCTCAGATGAACTGGTGGATGACGTGATGCGTATCTCGGGACTCTCAGTGGAGCAGGCCAAGCTCTATGAGAAGCTGGATATCGACAGCCCCACACTTAAAACCCTGCTGACATTAACCCAGCTGCTGGTGAAGTACAACCGTCAGCCGGAGGTTATATATATCAACGACAATACCATGCTTTTAAGCTACGGTGACATACAGGTGGATCTGGGGGCAAGCACATCCCTGACGGCAAAAATCCTCAGGATGGACGAGATAATGGGGAGGCTTGGCGGTGAGAGCGGCACTCTTCATCTGGATACAGTAAGCGATGACGGCGGCGACATTTATTTTAAACCGGGCGAGATGGTGAAAATCCCCGACTATTAAAGGGAATTTTTAAAAATGCCTTGATTTTATGAATGTATTTAGGTATTATAAAATAGTTAAAAAGGGTTATTACGTTTTTTTGGAAAATATATTATGATTATGGAGGGACGATTGTGGTTGAGATAATGTCTGTGGGCGTAGAGTCCAGCGCAAAGATAATTGTAGTCGGAGTAGGCGGGGCCGGTAATAACGCGGTAAACCGCATGATAGACGAAAATATCGGCGGTGTGGAGTTCATCGGGGTGAATACCGATAAGCAGGCCCTGATGCTCTGCAAGGCACCTACCCTTATCCAGATCGGAGAGAAGCTGACTAAGGGGCTGGGTGCGGGAGCACAGCCGGAGATTGGCGAGAAGGCTGCCGAGGAGAGCGCGGAGGAGCTGTCAAAGGCCCTGGAGGGCGCTGACATGGTGTTTGTCACATGCGGCATGGGCGGCGGCACAGGCACAGGAGGAGCCCCCATAGTTGCCCGTATTTCCAAGGAGATGGGCATCCTTACCGTTGGAGTCGTCACCAAGCCATTCAAGTTTGAGGCAAAGAAGCGCATGAGCAATGCTCTCATGGGCATAGAGAATCTTCAGGAGCATGTTGATACCCTCATCGTCATTCCCAACGATAAATTACTCGAGATCGTCGACAGGCGCACCACAATGCCGGATGCCTTAAAGAAAGCTGACGAGGTACTGCAGCAGGCTGTACAGGGCATTACAGATCTGATCAATCTCCCCGCGCTTATCAATCTGGACTTTGCGGATGTCCAGACAGTCATGAGGGAGAAAGGACTGGCTCACATCGGTATTGGCTTTGCCACCGGAGACGAGAAAGCCATTGAGGCCGTCAAGATGGCTGTTGCCAGTCCGCTTCTTGAGACTACTATCGAGGGAGCTTCCCATGTCATTATCAATATTTCCGGTGATATTTCCCTGATGGATGCAAATGATGCAGCAAGCTATGTGCAGGAGCTGGCCGGGGACGAGGCCAATATCATCTTCGGTGCCAAGTACGACGATTCCATCCCGGATGCGGCACAGATCACCGTCATCGCCACAGGACTGGAGAAGCCGGGCACCCAGAGGAGTGCCATGAGCTTTGGCGCACGCTACAGCGGCGGCACATATTCCAGGCCGAATTACAGCAGCACCGGCAGCAGTGCCCAGAAGACTCAGGCGCAGCCAAAAGCTCCGGCGGGAGCATCAGCGACAGCGGATATTCCGGTGAATACCATCCGCCAGCCAAAGCCTACTCCCAAGGTGGAGCCCAGAGACATCCAGATTCCGGATTTCTTAAAGGCTAGAAAGTAAAAGACATCAGTTTTTTAAGAGACCCGCAGCCATCTGACTGCGGGTTTTTTGGAGAGGCCTTAAGTTGAAGACCAATAATCTTTTAAAGGAAGAATTACAGAGGCAGAAGAGGAGCAGGGCGAAGATGAGATGGGCTGTGCTCGTCATCGTCATCATCATCGCGGCGGTTTATGTGGGCGGTGTGGTGTTTTTCCACAGCCATTTCTATGGGGCGGAGTCTATCTTCGGTATTTCCGTAAGGATGCAGACTGTGGGGAGGTTAAAACAGGAGATTTCCGATAAGGTCGGGGAATATTATCTGACAGTGGTGACCAGGGATGGGGATGAGTTTATAGACGCCGCAGACATGGGCCTTTCCTATGACGACAAAGGCGAGGCGGATGAGCTGCTGGCCGGGCAGAATCCGGCGCTCTGGCCCCTGATGTCACTGACAGCGGTTTCAGATACGGACATATCCGTGAAGCTGGATGATGACATGCTGGGAGAGGCCATAACTGCCCTCTCCTGTATGCAGGATGAGAATATGACCGCTCCCACAGATGCCTATCTGGAATTCGAGGATAAAAGTTATGTGATAGTGGATGACACTCCCGGGAACACACTTATCTATGACAGCGTGTACGACGCGGTGCGCGAAGCCGTCCTTGATGGGGAGTCCGAGGTGGTCCTGGAGGATCATGACTGCTATGAGGCACCGTACGTCGCTGCCGATGATCCCAGGCTTACAGGCGAGTGTGACAGCTTAAACGGCCTGCTGGCCATGACCATCACTTATGATTTTGATGACAGGCAGATAGTGGCTGACTATGATGACATCTCATCCTGGCTGATACTCGGGGATGACTTCTCCTACAGCTGGGACGAGGATGCAGTCAGTGATTTTGTGTATGAGATGGCCTATAAGACGGATACCATGGGACTTTCAAGGACATTTACCACCCATTCCGGTTCACAGATCACCCTAAAGGGAGGCGATTACGGCTGGCTTATATCCCAGTCCGCTACCACAGAGCAGCTGATAGGACTGCTGGATGCCGGGGAGAGCGTGACAGTGGAGCCCATCTATCGCTACAAGGGACTGTCCCGTGCCACTGACGATATCGGGGACAGCTATGTGGAAGTCTCCATCAGTGCCCAGAATATGTGGGTTTATAAGGATGGGAAATGTGTGGTGGATACACCGGTGGTCACAGGCACAGACACGGATGAACGCAGGACGCCTTCCGGAGGAGTGTGGGCTGTGGATGCGAAAATGGAGGATTATTACCTGACAGGACAGGGTTATGATTCCCACGTGGATTACTGGCTGCCTTTCAATGGGAATGTGGGCATACATGACGCTTCCTGGAGATCAAGCTTCGGCGGCAATATTTACAAGACAAACGGTTCCCATGGCTGTGTGAATACACCGCTGTCGGCTATGAAGACAGTATATGCCAATGTGGAGATAGGCTGGCCGGTGATAGTGTATTAGAGAGGTATTTCATATGTCCGGGAAGAACGCATCCAGGTCAAAAAGCGATGCACAGAAGAGAGCGGAAAGGAAGCGGAGGGGGACAGGTATAAGCACATTCATACTGGTCGCAGCCATCATTGTGCTTGTTCTGGCTCTCTGGAAGCTGGTGCCTATACTCATGGATTATCATCAGTCCGAGTCCGCTTACCAGAGTCTCTCCGGGGATATAGTTGACCTGGGAGGGGATGAGGAAGCGGACGGTGAAACAGAGGATGAGCCTGACTGGGCATCGGTGCGCATTGATTTCGACTCACTGAAGGCGATAAATAAGGATGTGGTGGCCTGGATCCGCTTTGACAATACAGATGAGGTGAACGTGGATTATCCCATACTCCATGGGACATCCAACGATGAGTACCTTCACACGAACCTTTATGGGGATACTTTCTCCGCCGGGAGTATTTTCCTGGAGACCGCTAATTCCGGAGATCTCTCTGACCGATACAATATCGTTTATGGACATAATATGAAGAACGGTTCCATGTTCGGGACATTGAAGAAGTACCGCCGGGACGACAGCTTTTATGATGACAATCAGTATTTCACAGTCTACACGCCCACCGCGGCTTACAGATACCATATTTTCGCTTACGAGGTCGTGCAGGATGACGATGTGGTCTACACCGTGGGCTACGGTGCCGACGAGAATTTCCAGAGCCTTATCGATAAGATAGTGTCCCGGTCACAGAAAGATACCGGACTGCATCCCGGCAGCAATGATAGGATAATGACGCTTTCCACCTGCACCTCCGCCACTGAGACTGAGAGATTCATAGTCTGCGGAGTGTGTGAGGATGAGGTGAGCTACTAAATAAATGTTTGGGGAGAGGTAATAACATATGGAAAAGATTTTGGATATTATTTCCGATAAAGTGCGGCAGGCCTTTGCTGATGCGGATTATGATGCGGATTATGGGAGAGTCACACTCTCAAACCGTCCGGATCTCTGTGAATTCCAGTGCAACGGCGCTATGGCCGGGGCGAAGAAATATCATAAAGCTCCTTTTATGATAGCCGACGAGGTGGCGGCGGGGCTGGCCGACTGCGAGATGTTCGAGAAGGTGGAGTCGGCAAAGCCGGGATTCCTGAATATCACTCTTGCCGGGGATTTCCTGGCGGGATATATGAATGAGATGGCTGCTGATCCTGATCTGGGAGTGGAAAAGTCCGGCTGCGGCGAGACCATAATAGTGGATTACGGCGGAGCCAATGTGGCCAAGCCCCTGCACATCGGACATCTGCGCTCGGCCATCATAGGAGAGAGCATTAAGCGAATGGGGCGCTTTATGGGATACAACACCATCGGGGACGTGCATCTGGGAGACTGGGGCCTGCAGATGGGGCTGATCATAGAGGAGCTGAGGGACAGGAATCCGGGACTGCCGTATTTTGACGAGAGCTATACCGGTGAATATCCCGCTGAGCCTCCCTTTACCATTGGGGAGCTTGAGGAAATCTATCCGGCGGCAAGCAAAAAGTCAAAGGAGGATGAGACCTTCAGGGAGAGATCCCACGAGTCTACCCTGAAGCTCCATGGAGTGTATGCACCTTATCGGGC
>JAJPYU010000079.1 GCA_021204765.1 Clostridiales bacterium | reverse complement strand
CCCCCCCGCCTCCCCCCCCCGGGCCCCCCCCCCCACCCCCCCCCCCCCGGCTGGGCCCCGGGCCCCCCCCCCCCCCCCCCGGGCTGCGGGCTTTGCTGCGGACGCACCGGGGGCATACTCACCGACGGTGAGCGGGTGGTGGCCACCAACAACCGCAATTTCCTGGGACGCATGGGGACGAGTAAGGTCGAAATCTTCCTGGCGAGCCCCAAGACAGCCGCAAAATGTGCAATTAAAGGAGAGATATAGATGGAGCTTTTTTATACTAATACACGTGATTCATCTGAGCGGGTCACAGCCTCGCAGGCAATATTAAACGGCCTCGCCGGGAAGGGCGGCCTGTATGTCCCGACTGCGATTCCGCATTTGGAGATGCCGTTGTCAGATCTGGCCGGGAAGACGTATCAGGAGATTGCCTATGAGGTGATGCGCCTGTTTCTGACAGATTTCACTGAGGAGGAGCTACGCCACTGCATCGAATCCGCTTACGATGAGAAGTTCGATTGTCAGGAGATCGCTCCCATAAGGGAGGCTGACGGCGCATATTTTCTGGAGCTGTATCATGGGGCGACTGCCGCTTTTAAGGACATGGCTCTCTCCATCCTGCCGCACCTTTTGATCACGGCGGCCAAAAAAAATCACATAACCGATGAGATAGTCATACTCACTGCCACCTCCGGGGACACCGGAAAGGCTGCCCTGGCAGGCTTCGCAGGGGTAGAGGGGACGAAGATCATCGTTTTTTATCCAAAGGACGGCGTCAGCCCCATACAGGAGCGGCAGATGGTGACTCAGCAGGGGGACAACACCCTGGTGGTGGGCATCCACGGGAATTTCGACGAAGCCCAGACCGGGGTCAAGCAGATGTTCTCCGACCCGAAACTGAACGCAGATATGGCGAAAGCAGGATATCGCTTTTCCTCCGCCAACTCCATAAACGTGGGACGGCTGGTGCCTCAGATAGTATATTATGTCTACGCCTGCGCCAAACTCACCGGCGGCAGCGGAGAGCATATTAATGTGGTGGTCCCTACCGGGAATTTCGGAAATATCCTGGCGGCCTACTACGCCAGATGCATGGGCATGCCCATCGACAGGCTGGTCTGCGCTTCCAACGAGAATAAGGTCCTCTATGACTTCTTCTCCACCGGTGTCTACGACAGGAACAGGGAGTTTGTGCTCACCAGTTCGCCATCCATGGACATACTCATCTCCAGCAACCTGGAGCGCCTCATCTACCGCATCGCCGGGGATGATGCCGCAGAGAATGAAAAACTGATGAGGCAGCTTACCGAGACAGGCGTCTACAAGATTACGCAAAAAATGCGGGAGCAGCTGGACATATTTTACGGAAATTTCGCCGATGAGGCCGAGACCGCCGCGACTATCCATTCTTATTTTAAGGATGCCGGATATCTCATGGATACCCATACGGCAGTGGCGGCAGCAGTCTACGGAAAATACGTGGCTGATACCGGCGACAGAAAGAAGACCGTTATCGCCTCCACCGCCAGCCCATTTAAGTTCACTCGCAGCGTGATGAAGGCAATCAACTCAGACGACCCCTCCGCCGATGACATGACCCTGGCGGATCGCCTGGCCGCCATCTCCGGAGTGCCGATTCCGAAACCGATCGACTCAATCCGTGATGCCGCTGTCGTCCATCATACTGTATGTGACATCAATGAGATGGAGCCGGTAGTCAGAGATTTTTTGAAGAACTAAGCTTTGTCAGAATTATAATAGTGTAAGCAGTGAGAGTGTATGCGTTAGCTGTGTGCATGGAAACGAATTCATTTTCCTGTTAGCGCCCTATAAACAAATGAAAGGATACTCACCATGAACTTACTCTTATTCCTGGGCGGCGACGGCAGCAGCTATAACGGCACCATCATGCTGGCGATATTCGACGTCATCATCATGGCTATCGGACTCTATTCCATGCGTGTTGCCTCACAGATGAAAAAGACCGGAGTACCGCCGGAATGGCTGGTTCCGGCATCTACATTAAAGAAGATGAAGCGCAAGAAAGAGTTTTGTGATGAGATGGCTCCAAAGACCATCATTTTCGGTGTGCTCTGCCTGATTTACGGCGTTTACGGACTCATTGCGGTTTTCGTCATTGGAAATTACTGGGCCAGAGTGGCGGGTGTGGTCCTTTTCCTGATATTTCTTATCTGGTATTTTATGGAGCTGCAGAAAATCCGGGATTTGCATCTGTAAAAAGCGTGTGAACAATAACGAACCGATAATGGGCTCTTGTATATGCAGCCATAATAGGTTATAATATATTTACCCTGAGGTGTTCGACAGCCCTGCTATTTTGAACCTGCAAACACGTTTATGGGACTCCTATATCTTATGGCGGATGTCAGGCCTCCATTACGCAGTGGAAGGCAGAAGTCATATTGCGGACACCCACCTGGCCATATCGCCAGGCGTCAAAATCGCGGGTACGGCACCTTGGGGAATTGATAATCTGTGGATGGGAGGTGATTTTATGTTGGCAGCGGTAAAAGGAGTTTTGCATGGCAATACGGTTGTTATAGACAATGAGGATATAAAGGAATATGATGGATCAGATGTGATTGTGACACTGTTGAATTATAAAAGCAAAAGAAATCGACCATTGTCGGTGAGAGAGGATATTGATTGGGACAGCTATGTGCTGCCAAGCGAGAGGGGGGTGCAAGTCGAAGAATATATGAAGGAGATGAGGGATGAGGACAGGCTTTAAAAATGTATTTATTGCCCCGGCACCATTTATATATTTTATTGAAAAAATGAGGACAATCCACAATATTTTGATAAAGTGAAAAATTTTCTGGCTGTTGAATTTGCCAATAAATCTAATTTTTACACATCTGTGATCACTATTGAAGAATATCTCGTATTTCCATATAGAACACACAGGATAGAATATGAGAATATCTTCATGAGACTGCTGGATAATCTGAATGTAAGTGTTACTTCTATAGACATAGATACAGCAAGAAAAGCTGCATCAATTCGAGCTGAGTATAGTTATTTTAAAGCCATGGATTCTTTGCAGCTGGCAGCGGCATGTGAGAGTGGATGTGATATTTTTTTGACTAATGATAAACAACTGAAACAATTTAAACAATTGGAGTGTTTGATAATAGATGATTTGAATTGACTGTACAAGGGAGGAATCTGAGCATGAACGAAAGGCTTGACGAGATCAGGGAGTCAGCACTGGCGGCTATAGCGGCTGCAGGAGATCTGGCTGTCTTAAATGATGTCAGGGTTGCCTATCTGGGCAAAAAAGGCCGGCTGACCGGAGTTTTAAAGAGCATGAAGCATGTCAGTCCCGACCAGAGGCCTCTGGTAGGTAAGATGGTAAATGAGGTCCGGGCTGAGATAGAAAGTAAATTGGAGGAGAGGAAGTCCTCCCTGGCGGCGGAGGCTCTCACAAAGCAGCTCTCAGAGGAGGTCATAGATGTGACTCTCCCCGCACGCCGTGAGAGGATAGGACACATTCACCCGAATACCATCGCTTTAGAGGAGTTGGAGAAAATCTTTATCGGCATGGGCTACGAGGTGGAGGAAGGCCCGGAGATCGAGTATGATTACTATAATTTCGAGGCACTTAATATCCCCGCCAACCATCCTGCTAAGGACGAGCAGGATACTTTTTATATTAATAAGGACATAGTCCTCCGCACCCAGACTTCCCCGGTGCAGGTGCGCATGATGGAGAGGGGCGTGCTCCCCATCCGCATGATAGCACCCGGCAGGGTCTTTCGGGCTGACGAGGTGGACGCTACCCATTCTCCCTCTTTCCACCAGGTAGAGGGGCTGGTCATCGATAAAAATATTACGCTGGCTGACCTTAAGGGCACCCTGGAGGAGTTTGCCAGGGAGATGTTCGGAGCGGATACCAGAGTGAAGTTCAGACCCCATCATTTCCCTTTCACGGAACCCAGCGCCGAGATGGATGTCTCCTGCTTCAAGTGCGGCGGAAAGGGCTGCAGATTTTGTAAGGGCGAGGGTTGGATAGAGATACTGGGCTGCGGTATGGTGCACCCTCACGTGCTGGAGATGAGTAATATCGACCCTAAGGAGTACTCGGGATTCGCTTTCGGCATAGGCCTGGAGCGCATAGCTCTCCTGAAATATGAGATTGATGACATGAGACTGCTGTATGAGAATGATAATAGATTCTTGGAACAGTTCTAGGAGGAGGATGAGATGGTTACTTCTTTAAATTGGATAAAGGAATATGTGCCGGATCTGGATGTCAGCGCTCAGGAGTACGTGGACGCCATGACCCTCTCCGGATCGAAGGTTGAAGGATACAAAAGACTCGATGAGGACCTGGATCAGATAATTATAGGAGAGGTGCTCTCCGTGGATCCCCATCCTAACGCTGACAAGCTGGTGGTCTGCCGGGTAAATATCGGGACTGAGACCCTGCAGATAGTCACTGGTGCCCCCAATGTCTTCGCCGGGGCCAAGGTGGCCGTGGTAGTAGTCGGCGGCAAGGTGGCAGGTACTCATGCAGGGGGCGGAGCCCAGCCCGGTGGAGTGGTCATAAAGTCCGGGAAGCTCCGTGGCGTGGAGTCAAACGGCATGATGTGCTCCATAGAGGAGATGGGGTCAAATTCCGATGTCTACCCCGATGCGGATCCCGACGGCATATATATCCTCCCCGACGACGCAGTGGTGGGAGAGGACGCCATCGCTTATCTGGGACTGGACGACGTGATAGTGGAGTACGAGATCACCTCGAACCGGGTGGACTGCTTTTCTGTACTGGGCATAGCCAGGGAGGCTGCGGCTACGTTTAACAGGGATTTCGTTCCACCGGCAGTTACTGAGACCGGAAATGATGAGGACGTGAATGATTATATCAAAGTCACTATAGAGGAGCCGGAGCTCTGCACCCGCTATACTGCCAGGGTTGTGAAAAATATCCGCCTGGCTCCCTCACCGGACTGGATGAGGAGAAGGCTGGCGGCTCACGGCATCAGGCCTATCAATAATATAGTTGACATCACAAATTACGTCATGGAAGAATATGGCCAGCCTATGCACTCCTATGATCTGGACACTATCGCAGGCCACGAGATAAGGGTGCGCAGGGCCGAGGATGGAGAGGACTTCGTCACATTGGACGGCCAGCACCGGACACTGGATAAGGATGTCCTCCTTATCTGCGACGGAGAGAAAGCGGTAGGCCTGGCCGGTATTATGGGAGGAGAGAATTCCATGATCACCGACGACGTGAAGGCCATGCTCTTCGAGGCGGCCTGCTTCGACGGTACAAATATCCGACTTTCTTCCAAGAGGATCGGACTCAGGACGGACGCTTCATCCAAGTTCGAAAAAGGACTTGACCCGAATAACGCCATTGATGCCATGAACCGGGCCTGCCAGCTCATAGAAATGCTGGATGCCGGCGACGTGGTCGGCGGAGTGGTGGATGTCTATGGGAAGCCGATGGAGGGGCATCGTATCCCCTTTGACGCTGACTGGATCAACAGCCTTCTCGGCACGGACATAGACGCTGAGACCATGAAGGGATATTTTAAGAAGATAGATCTGGGTTTCGATGAGGAGACTCAGGAAGTCATCGCTCCTTC
>JAJPYU010000294.1 GCA_021204765.1 Clostridiales bacterium | reverse complement strand
CTTTTTTCTTCTCAACCCTTATTCTTCTCCTTCAGATAGCATGACAGGATTACCTGCTTTTTCCCCTCGGTATGTAAGACAGCGTCCTTACGCTCATAGAGATATTGATCCGGAACCTCGTTCGTTATCACAAAATATGCCTCTCCCGGATCATTGGCAGACTTCAGTTTTCCGACAATATTTTTCGTGATCTTCTGCGGAATATCTCCGTTATCATAGGCTCTGAGAAGTCGGTCTACCACATCTTCCTGATCATCAGTCAGGGCAGCCTGAGACCGAATAGCCTTCAAGGTATTGGCCACCTTCATGTCATTTCCGCGAAGCGGATTTTTGCCCACTTCAATGATCTCGTCCTGGATTTCTGAATCATCGAAGGCAGCGTTATTCGAATCAAAGTGGTCATAATAATCATTGCCCACATCGATGCGCTGCTCGTCCGGCTCACATTCCAGATACTTGATTGCTTCCAGGAAGGATATCTGCTGTGTGTCTGTTCCCGTCAGATAAAAGCTTTTCAAAGCGCCCTTGCGGATGAAGGTGATCGTTGATCTGCCGCTTATTTTATCACTATACCGGCCGGACATAGATTTCTTAGGCAATCTTTTTATCCTGTCAAATAAAGGCTTATCATTGTCACGTATCTGTCTTATAACAGCCAGATATGCAAGCTCCGGATTGGTACTCTCCTCGCCTTTGTCCAGATTAGAAGTCAGGTCTTCGAACAGCTTCTGGGAACTGACAACTTCCTCATCTGACAGATATTTGTAATCTTCGCCCAGAGTGTCATGGAATGCCTGCAGCTTTTCCAGTATGCGGTCCTTTAAGGGCATGTGCTTGCTGGACTGGGCCGTCGGGAAGAAATTAAACACATATATCTGTGAGAACTCTGTGCCAACGCGGTTTATACGGCCAACCCTCTGCATGATCCTGGTGGGATTCCAGGGCAGGTCGTAATTGATCAGCGCATTGGAACGATGCAGGTTAATTCCCTCTGCCAACACATCTGTCGTAATCAGCACATCATACCGGTCATTACCATTATCGATATACTTGGGATTAAAGCTGTCCTCTATGTCTGCTTTCAGCGCAGCCCCGCTCATACCGGAATAAGCGACGACGCGCTTTCCATAGAGAGACCGGAGCTTTTCTTCAAGGTACTCTGCCGTCTCTTTGGACTCTGTAAATATTATTTTCTTATTGCCCAGAAGCTTCTTGTTAGTCTCCAGCTCCTGACAGAATTTATCCAGCTTCGGGTCGACAGTGATAGTATCCCACAATCCCAAAAGACACTTAAGCTTTGACAGATCCTTGTTCATATCAATGAGAAATTCCGGGCGGAAGTCAGTTGTCTTAAAGTGGAAACCGCCCTTCTCCTCCACCAGGCGCATCAGCTTATCTATCTCACCGGAATCAAGGAGATCATAGACGTCTACAGTCTTGCTGACCCAAACTTCTCCCACGTCATTATACATTTTTATGAACTTCTCATAGGATTCAATGAACCTTGATAAAGTCATACGAAATGCATAAAAGCTGCTCTCCAGGCGCTTTACCAGGATACCTTTCATGAAACCTCCCATGTTATGCTGGGCGGCCAATAACGTGGAATATTTCGCCGGGTCTCTCAGATAAGTCAATGGCTTATATCTGGCATAACTGAAATCCTTTATAGCGGATATGGTTTCATTAAAAATACTGTCTGTCACCTCATCAAAGGTGTATACTATCTGCTCTGGTGCACCCAGCTTGGGGAAGCTAAGTCCCTGCTTCTCAAGGTCATCATGATAATACTGCTCTATCTCTGTCCTCGTCCTTCTGATCATTATGTGGCGGAGGATCTTATCCCGGATTTCCTCGGAATTGGCCCTGGTCTGCGCCATGTATTCCTGAGACCCTTTATCCAGGCCTTTAAGCTTCCCCTTTAATGACGCAAAGAATCCCTCCAGATTCTTCACTCCGACGATATTACTGTTATGCTTCGGCTGAAAGAGATATATCTGGTTTTCGATATCACTGGCATAATTATTTATGGGCGTGGCGGAGATCAAAACGACTTTCTTGCCGTAGCAGATCTCATGAAGCTTGCTGAAGCTGTCTGTGCCGGCGTTTCTGAACCTGTGAGCCTCATCCACAAACACATACTCATAGTCATTACCCTTATGCAAAATGCTGTCAAGCTTGCCCAATGATTCTACTTTTGCAACGACTTCAAATTCACTTAGGACCTCTTCCCAATACTCCTTCAGTACCGGCGGGCAGATCACCAGCTTCTTGCCCTTACTGAGGCTCTTGGCCAACATGGCACAGATGTAAGTCTTCCCAAGGCCGACAACATCAGATATGAATACACCATTATATGCCTGCAGGACCTTCTTTGCCTGTACCACCGCATCCAGCTGATACTGCAGTTTCATGTAACCTTCCGGCAAAAAACCTGGCGATTGCACATCCTTGTCCGCATTTATCTCCTCACGGAAGAACTCATATAATGTCTTTAAATATATCTCGTAGGGAGTGATGTCATTGCGGAGCCATGTGCGCTTTTCTATTGCCTCAACATAGGCATCCTCAATGGGGACAGCGTCCTTCCACAGCTTTTCAAAACAGTCAAGTGCAAAGCTCACATCCACGCTGTCCTTGAGCTCCACATTGAATTCCAGGTTGTTGACAAGACCGGCCTCAGAGAAGTTGCTTGATCCGGTGATAACGCTGCCGTAATTTTCATCTTTTTCCGGATCCTTGCGCATGATGTAAACCTTCGCATGGATGGGGGCCTTCACATACATCCGCATCTCCATCTTGCCGCTTTTAATCCACTCTATAAACTTACGGACTCCCTTTTCCACATCCTCACTGGTTTCAGAATGCTCAAACTCTGTCTCCACCTCTGTGGCAAAATCATCAGTGGCCGCTTTCATGGCAGGCTGCCGGGCCTGATCAATGATGTCAACGGTGTATTTATCTACATTCAGTCCCACCAATATCCGGATCTTCTCGACAGACTCCATGGCGGGATACATCCGGAAAAATCCACTTGTGCGGAAGTATCCCACAAGGACATCGAAAAACTGTGTATTGTGCTGCAGGATTTTGGAAAATCTCCCATAAAGATCCCGCTCAGGCTCATTCGTAAAAAACCTCAGATCATTAACTACCATACTCCGCTCTCCCACTTATGCCTAAATTAATCCCATAATTTTTCTAAGCAGTTATGATTATAGCAGAATCATTTATAAAATACCACAAGGGTAAATAAAAATTCAGAATGCGAAATCATATCCATCCGTATCCGATCCGACATCCCTGTTTTAAAAATTCCCTGATCACCTCTCTGTCAGCCATCTCATTCCTCCTTGTGGGGAACTTTTTATACAGATATCATGCAGAAAGTTCCCTACATTACAAGAAAACGATTTCCTGCCCCTGTAATAGTCTCAAGCAGCTTTTTTAAAAAAACAAGCCCAGAGATACACTTAATCTAATACAAAATAGCTACGGTAATGTTACGCCATCAGACCCCATTTTTTGTTGCGTTGCAGGGATTCAAATGATATTATTTTGATAATACAAGATTTTCTTAAAGGAGCAGTTTGCTAATGGCTTCTAAGCGTATCACAACAGGAATACTGGCCCATGTGGATGCAGGGAAGACTACGCTCTCCGAGAGCCTGCTTTTCACTGCGGGAGCTATAAGGCGGCTGGGAAAGGTGGATAAAAGGGACGCATTCCTTGACTATGACACTACCGAGAAAAGCCGGGGCATCACCATATTTTCCAAACAGGCCAGACTCTCCTGGAAAGATACTGATATCACAATTCTGGACACGCCGGGGCATGTGGATTTCTCTGCGGAGATGGAGCGGACGCTTCCGGTCATGGATTACGCCATCCTGGTCATAAGCGGCACTGACGGAGTCCAGAGCCACACCCGCACTCTCTGGGAGCTGCTGGGAAGATATGATATCCCTGTGTTTATTTTTGTAAATAAGATGGATCTGCCCCAGACCGATAAGGAGGTGCTGATGGCCGCTATTAAAGCTGATCTGGACGCAGCATGCGTGGATTTCACAGCTGTGGATCTCCCGGACTGTCAGGAGGATATTGCCTCCTGCGATGAGTCAGTCATGGAAAAATATTTTGATACCGGACAGGTGGCAGAGTCTGATATCAGGCAGCTTATATGGGATCGAAAGCTTTTCCCCTGCTATTTCGGCTCGGCTCTCAAGCTTATCGGAATTGAGGAATTCCTGGATGGATTTTCAAAACATACTCTCTCCCGGACTTATCCGGATGGATTCGGAGCCAGAATTTATAAGATTACAAGAGACGCCCAGGGTAACAGACTGACCCATATGAGGATTACCGGCGGTGTGCTGAGGACTAAGATGCTTCTTACTAATCTCCGCGAAAGGCCAGATACAGCTGCGGATCTCCATAATTTCAAAAATGACGATTCAGATCACTGTGGTGACCGGAAAGATATCTGGGAGGAAAAGGTCAACCAGATCCGCATATATAACGGAGAAAAATTTGAGACGCCCCAGGAAATCCCTGCGGGGGAGGTCTGCGCTGTCACAGGACTCACTCATACCTATCCGGGGCAGGGCCTGGGAATAGAGCCGGAAGATATCACTTCATGCATACATCCCATATATCTGCGGTCGATCATCCTGCCTGAGGGCATGGATACTGGGGAGATGCTCATAAAGCTCCGCCGCCTGGAGGAGGAGATGCCTGAGCTTAACATCTCCCTGGATATGGACATGATGGAGCTGCGGGTTCAAATCATGGGACAGCTGCAGATGGAGATATTGAGCAGCCTCATTGATGAGCGCTACGGTGTAAAAGTGGAATTCGGTCCTATCCACATTTACTACCCTGAGGAAGAAAATATTGAGGAAGAGGTCGAGAATGAGGAAGTCTTCGACTTTGAGACCGAGGTGGAAAGGGCCCGACGCCGGGCCAGGAGCGTCTCTGACAAATGGCTGGGCACAGAGGAGGTAGACGCCATCTTAAAGCAGGCCACCCACGCCAATCAGGGCACGAAGCGTTCAGGCAAAAATGGGGTCATAAAGAGAATCCGCCGAAAGGCTGATGGTGAGCCTGCGCAGCCGGTCAAAAAGACATTTAAGCCGAAGGAGCCATTAGAGAAGTATCTGCTGGTGGATGGCTACAATGTGATCTACGCCTGGGATGAGCTGGCAGAGCTGGCAAGGGAGAATATGGACTCCTCCCGCGGCAAACTATTAGACGAGCTCTGCAATTATCAGGGTATCAAAGGCATGAATCTCATCGCCGTCTTTGACGCTTACCGCGTCGCCGGGCATACGACAGAGGCCTTCGATTATCACAATATCCACGTAGTCTTTACAAAGGAAGCCGAAACTGCCGACCAGTACATTGAGCGTTTCGCCCATGACCACGCGAAAAAGTACGACGTCACCGTAGCCACCTCCGATGGCCTGGAGCAGATCATCATCCGCGGGGAGGGCTGCAGACTCCTCTCCTCGCGGGACTTAATCCACGACATGATACACGAGCGGATAATATTCAATAAGGAACACCATGTTAGTTAAATCGTATTTTTAAGGCACGAGAAAAACATTTGACGTTTTTCGACGAACTCGTTTTCACATGAGCGCCCTATATAATAG
>JAJPYU010000236.1 GCA_021204765.1 Clostridiales bacterium | reverse complement strand
GAGCTTTTGGGTGTCACAAAGGAGACCATCCGCCGCGACCTCAGAGACATGGAACTGAATAACGAGCTTGTCCGTACCCACGGCGGCGCGTACATCACTGAAGGTGTGGAAAACGAGCTGGATACATATTTGCGCCAGATCATAAATATCGAGGAAAAAGAGATCATAGCGCAGAAATGTGCCGACCTCATCCAGACCGGTGATTATATTTTCCTGGACGGTTCCACCACCTGCTGGCCCATAGCCAGGCTAATCATGGGAAGAAAGCTCACCGTGCTTACCACCTCGCTGGAGATTGCCAACACCCTGTCCGCCTCCTCCACAGTGAAGCTCCACGTCATCGGAGGCGAGTTCTCCGCATCGAACATGGACTTCTACGGCGAGAACACCAGGCAGGCCCTGTGCCGATATTATGTGGACAAGACCTTTATCTCCTGCCGGAATGTGGACCTGGTCCACGGTATCACCGATACCAGTGATATCCGCGCCGCGGTCCACCGGCTGGCTCTCGATCAGGGGAAGCTGAAATATCTCCTGGTGGATCATTCCAAGCTAAACGCCGTCTCCTTCGCGCACATTGCGCCCCTTACTGATGTCAGCGCCCTGGTCACGGATTGTGAGCTGCCTCCCGACTGGAGAAAATACCTGGATGAGCATCATATAAAATACTACTGAATCAGGCAGGAGGCAGCCGTGGCTGCCTCCTTACTGCCTTATTTTGTTTTCTTCACTTCCTGTCCACGTATTTCTCAATGGGCCTGATCCCCATCTTCTCAAAGGACTCCTTAAAAGGTGCCGTGGCAATGCCTTTCTCAGTGATGATTCCGGTGACCAGGCTGTGGTCTGTCACATCGAAAGCAGGGTTTACCACTCCCACTCCCTCGGGCGCCATGCGTTTTTCATACCACATCTCAGTCACTTCCTCAGGCTTTCTCTGCTCAATATGGATCTCATCACCGGACTCCAGGGTCATGTCGATGGTGGATGAGGGTGCGCACACATAAAATGGCACCCCGTAATGCTTCGCTATAATGGCCACCCCGCTGGTACCAATCTTGTTGGCGAAATCCCCGTTTGCGGCCACCCGGTCGCAGCCCACGAAGATGATGCCTATCTTTCCAGACTTCATAGTGTAGGAGGCCATATTGTCGCACTGGACATAGGTGTCCACCCCGGCGGTCTGCATCTCGTAGGCGGAAAGCCTGGCTCCCTGCAGCAGGGGCCTGGTCTCATCACAATAGACATGGAGGTCATTTTTCGGATCCCAGCCGTGCTCCAGGGCGATATAGATGGGAGCCAGCGCTGTACCGTACTTGGCCGTGGCCAGGGTACCCGCATTGCAGTGGGTCATGACGCCAACGCCTTTGCCCAGCTGCTCTAAGAGCTCATAGCCGTAGGCTCCGATATTCCGGCTGATCTGGATATCCTCCTGCCAGATGTCGATGGACTCTTTCTTCAGGCGCTCCTTCATCTCCGCAACGGTCTTTCCGTCCTTCTCAGCTAAGAGGACGGCATGCATACGGTTTAAGGCCCAGCTTAAATTTACCGCTGTGGGCCGTGAAGAATTGAGATACTCCATGATCTCAGTACATTTAGTGACAAACTCGTCCATGTCTTCCGTATCGATCTGATCCGCCAGTATATAATAACCGAAGCCTCCGGTCACACCGATGGCCGGAGCCCCTCTGACACGGAGCTTATAGATTGCCTCCCATATATCTTCTGCCTTGTTCAGGGAAAGATACTTCGTCTCATTGGGCAGCAGTGTCTGATCCAGGATCACCACGCTCTTTCCGTCCTCGGACAGTACTACGGTATCCAAATTTAGCGCATTAGCCATTTTAAATCCTCCTTACTGTAAATCATAACTCAAAGCTAATGTTATACTGCGCATTCATCTACGCATCTTACCATCGCTGATACTCCCCTAAGCATCAATAGCCGCTGCAGCATCCTTAAATGTCTTAAGGAAGCAGTTCCCGCAGCGCTTGTCACCCCGGTTCTTGATAAAGTCAATGGCCGCCGTGATGCAGATGCGCTCCGCCCTCACCCTGGCCTTCTCATCCGCTATTGTTGTCAGGTCGATGACATTGGCCATACCCACGGTACGGCGAATCATCTCCAGGCCGGTGACTCCTGCGGTGTCAGAAAGGATAGTCTTCATATAATACTCTTTGTAACCCTTCGTTTTGCACATGGTATCCGTGACATGCTCGTCGTAATATTTGCTCATCTTATCCATGGTCATATCGACCACATCCACAATGACCGACTCCACCCAGTCGCAGAACTCACCGGCACCGGCAGCATCTCCGTTGCACCAGGCGAACATCATGTTGGCGATGATATTCCCGAAGTCATATCCCATGACCCCATACATGCAGAACTCCGGGTCAAAGACCATGGTACTCTCCTCATTGATGAAAACAGAGCCAGTGTGCAGGTCTCCATGGATCAGGGACTGCGCCCTGGTCATAAAATCCATCTTCAGCTTGGCCACCTCGAGATGAAGCTCCTCATCGTCGTAGAGCTTTTCTTTCACAAAATCAGCATTAGGAGGATATACATTATTCCGTCCCAGCTCATCATTATATGGCTCCGTGTAGACCAGCTGCTCGGTAATGTCACAGAGATCCGGGGAAATGAACTTCCTCTGGAGCTTTTTCTTCTCCTGGTGATCCATGACGATGTCCGTGGTCCCCATCAGCGTCTGAGCCATGAATGTGGAGATCTGATCGGCGAATTTCGGGAAGATCCTGTGCTCCAGCATAGCCGGGCGCATCACCTCATGATCAGACAGATCCTGCATGCAGCAGGCATGCATCTCTGTATCATAATCGTAGATCTCCGGCTCATATCCCGGGGCCAGCTTCCCCTGCAGTATAAGGATCTCCGATTCCACCCTGTTGCGGTCCACGTCAATATGCATATCCTTTGAAATGCGCAGCTCAACGCCGGCCTGTTTCACAATGACGCTGTGTCCTTGCCCATCGCGGACTTTGAACACATAATTCAGGTTCCCATCCCCGATCTCTTTCGCCTCCATGGTGGCAGCGTCCCAATCCATCTGAGGCACCTTGTACTGCGCATACTCAATGGCATCGCTGTCCTTCATCAAAAAATAGCTGTCAAATTTTGCCATGTTATCACTCTCCGTTTCCACATAAATAAAAATAGTTTAATGTAATCCGGTATTACCTGATATAAACCCTGTCAGTCTTCCTTGGTCATGATGTAAGCCGCAACCAGAGCCGCGCACAGCACCAGGCCCTTGATAGCCGGAAGCACGTAATACACAACGCCGCACATGGTCAGGCCGTTCTCCAGTGTGGCGATCAGTAAGGCACCGACTGCGGTGCCTATGGCGTTGTATTTCTCACGGCCGCCTACCGATCGCCCGACGAACACTGCGGCCAGGGAACTCATCAGGTAGCTGTCCGAGCCGTTGACCTGGGCCGCCGAGTTACGGGAACAGACGATAATGCCGGCGATGGCGATAAAACCTGCCGCAAACATGCCGGCCAGGAAACGCATCTTCTTGACATTGATACCGGAGAGCTTCGCTGCGGTACGATTGCCGCCCATGGCGTACAGATACCGGCCGTATTTGGTGCGCTCCAAAAGTATATAACACAGCGCCACGCATACAAGCATTATGATAATAATATAGGGTGCCTTGCCGATATTCTGGGAAGCCGCAGTCCAGCCTGCTCTCGCCGGTGAGGAATCGCCGCCCTTTAATTTGGTAGCCCATTTAGCCGCACTCAGGCCTGCGGAAATTGCGCCGCCGCCTGAATAAAACAGTCCCAGGCCCTGATGCACGAACTGCAGCGCACAGGTGGCCAGCATATCAGGAACCTTGCATACCAGGATCAGGAACATGTTCAGCAGGTACATGACCATGGCAAACACCACTGTAAGGATGACCGCCAGCCAAAGGGGCATCCCGAACCAGAGGAACAGGGATGCAAACACATAGGCACAGAACGTGCCCAGGGTGCCGGCCGCCATATCGAATCCGTCCGGAGCCATGGATACCGTGGCTGCCAGGGCGAAGATTGTAGTAGTGGACATGGATCGCAGGATCGTCGTCCAGTTGGCCATCGAGAAGAAAGCTCCTCCTTTTATGATCGTGAAGATCACAACTGCGATGACCAAAGCCATGACAGCCGCCCAATCCACAAAAAATCTAGCTTTGCTTTTCGTATTCATTTTCAAACCTCCAACATCAGGAAACCTTTTATTCAGCCCGCCTCAGCAAGGGGCTCCGTGGAGCCGGTCGCGTAATGCAGGATCTCAGCCTCATTTGTCTTAGCCGTCTCCAGCTCCGCCATGATCTTCCCATCGAACATGACATACATTCGGTCGGTGATGGACAAAAGCTCCGAGTTCTCACAGGTGGCGTAGATCACACAGTTGCCCTCCCTGGCGATCTCATTGATCAGCTTGAAGATCTCCTGCTTGGCCCCCACATCCACACCCTTGGTGGGCTCATCAAAAATGTAAATATCACAGTCCGCGGACAGCCATTTGCCGACAGCCACTTTCTGCTGATTCCCTCCGGACAGATTCGCCACCTTCTGCCTGACTGACGGTGTGGCAATGCTCAGGTCTTTCACATAGCGCTCTGCATTCTTTGCGGCAGCCCGGTCATTGACAAAGGACAGCCTGCTGAACTGATTCAGGGAAGCCGCTGCCAGATTGAAAGTGACGCTCTCATTGACCAGTACCCCCTCCTTACGCCTCTCCTCAGGCACCAGGGAAATCCGGTCTTTCACTGCGTCCGATGTATTTTTTATGTTCAACTCCTTACCGTTTAAGGTGATCTTGCCGGAGCTTTTCCTGTAGGCTCCGAAAATCGTCTTGCACAGCTCCGACTTGCCACCGCCGACCAGTCCGGCCAGCCCGACGATCTCTCCTTTTCGGACATACATATTTATATCCTTTACCCGGCCCTCACGCTCGGTCAGGTTCTCCACGATAAAGGCCTTTTCTCCGATCTCACAGGCTTCCTTGGGGAAATTCTCCTCAAAGGAACGGCCCAGCATTTTGTCGACAATCTCCTTAGTGGTCGTCGCCGGGGTAATGGGGGTCGTATCTACGATCCGCCCATTCCTGAGCACCGTATATGAGTCGCAGATTCCCAGTATCTCCTGGATACGGTGCGTTATAAAAATGATGGCGATATTCTCCGTCTCACGAAGATGCCGCACCACCCGGAACAGCTCATCCGTCTCTGTATCGGAAAGAGGCGCCGTCGGCTCATCCAGTATCAGGAAATTGCAGGAATTCTGTATGGCCCGGGCGATCAGGACCATCTGCTTCTTGGCCAGGGGAAGCTTGCTGCAGATCTCATTCACATCCACTTCCACATTCAGCCTCTTTAGTACCTCTCTGGCCTCTCTCCGGATCTTGCGATAATTCACGAAAAGCTTGCCCTTCATGTTCATCACTGTGTCATTGAACATGACGTTCTCCGCCACGGTAAGATTCGGCACCAGGGCCATATCCACCTCCTGGTAAACTATCTGTATACCCAGCTTCTTTGCCGCCATGGGCGTCCGTATCTCCACGGGCTCCCCATTATACAGGAGCTGCCCGGTATATCCCGGATTGGATCCGGAAAAAACCTTCATCAAAGTAGATTTGCCGGCACCGTTG
>JAJPYU010000297.1 GCA_021204765.1 Clostridiales bacterium | reverse complement strand
TAATATCACCACATCATATTTTTCCCCCTCCGCTTCGAGCTTCGGCAGCAGTTCAAAGACATCAGCGCAGAGGAAATCCACCCGATCAGAAAAGCCGTTTAAGGCGGCATTCTCCCTGGCCTGGGTTATGGCAAGCTCGGAGGCGTCCACACCCAGGACATGAAAAGCCCCTGCACAGGCGGCATTTAAGGCAAAGGAGCCGGTGTGGGTGAAGCAGTCCAGCACCCGGGCATCCTTACAGAGCCGCTGCACTGCCAGGCGGTTATATTTCTGATCCAGGAAAAAGCCGGTCTTCTGCCCATCCTTTACATCCACCAGATATTTTACACCGTTCTCAACTATTTCCACTTTAGTATCAAATGCGTCCCCTATAAATCCCTTGTGGCGCTCCATTCCCTCCAGCTCACGGACTTTCGCGTCACTTCTCTCATAGATGCCCCGGATCACGGTGCCGTCCCTGGCCAGGATATCCTTAAGCAGCTCCAGAATGATTCCCTTCATCCGGTCAATGCCCAGAGCCAGGGACTCCACCACCAGCACATCGCTGAATTTATCAATGACTATCCCCGGGAGGAAATCCGCCTCGCCGAACACGAGACGGCAGCTGGAAGTGTCCACCGTCGCCTTGCGGTACTCCCAGGCACCCGTAAGGCGCATATTGATAAAATCCGTGTCTATGACCTGCTCCCTGCGCCTGGTCAGCATACGGATGCGTATCTTTGAATGGCGGTTTATAAACCCCTTTCCCATGGGATATCCGTCGAAATCATGGACAATGACTATATCTCCGTCCTCCACATGTCCCATGGCGGACTCTATCTCATTGTCATATATCCACATTCCGCCGGCCTTGATGGTGCGGCCTTCACCCTTTTTTAAGGTCACAACTGCCGGATTCTCCGGTTCGAGTCTCCTGTTTTCCATAACGGTGCTCCTGATAAAAGTATTTTCTGCTTACTGTTCACACGGCAGCCCCACCTGCATTTGCACTTTTGTATATTACCTCAAAAAAACAGGTCATGCAAGGAGTAGAATATTATCGATGCGCTGGGATATGAGCAGCATTGGCTCTTGACATGTGGCCAAATTCAGGACATAATATAGCCACTATCAAGGAGGAAATATTATGCAGATAATACCAATCAGAGATTTAAAAAATACCGGTGACGTTGAACGCCTTTGTGCCGAGGAAAATGGTCCTGTCTATGTGACTAAAAATGGATATGGCCGTCTGGTGATCATGGACATATCATATTATGAGCGTACCATGCAGAAAATGTATGAGGCAAAGGCAGTTATGGAGGGCATAGAGGATGTCAGGGCCGGGCGTACCATTGACGGTGACACTGCAATAAATAATATTAGGAGTAAATATGGGGTTTAAATATGAC
This sequence comes from Clostridiales bacterium, assembly GCA_021204765.1. Classification (GTDB taxonomy): domain Bacteria; phylum Bacillota; class Clostridia; order Lachnospirales; family Lachnospiraceae; genus Eubacterium_I. The sequence goes on along the minus strand of JAJPYU010000297.1, from coordinate 4,312 downwards.
TATCAGTTGTCTCAGAAGGCAGAAGCTGATTTGGATGAAATTGTTTCCTATATTTCCATAGAATTATCAAACCCTCAGGCAGCAACTGCTTTTGTCGGGAAATTGCAAAAAGCAATCGATGAGGTGCGCTCAGTCCCTGAGGGAGGTTCACTGGTAGTGAACGAATACCTTTCGATGGGGAATATAAGAAAAAAGAATATCGGGAACTACATTATGTACTATCAACCCGACCATGACGCAGGCATGATTTATGTACCGCGTATTTTATATGTCCGCAGAAATTTAGACGAGATCCTGCGGGAGATGGATATATAGTTTTTGCGTTGTTTCTTTGTAATCTTAAAAAACTCTTAAGAAATTTCGACGGTGGTTCTTAAGATCTAAGTACTATAGAGTGGGCACTGATTTCAGTCTTAAGGAGTTTTTAAGAAATGAAAGCCGGTTTCATATTTCATATATTCTATCCTTAACACAGGCTTTCGGACGCGCTCCGCCCAGGGATGAGCCGGGAGCAAGGAGCTGATTCAGCCATTTCTCCGTCTTGCCGTCTTCATTCATCGTATACCCCCAAAAGATAATCAAACTCTGTCAGTTTCCGCGGCCGCCGGGCTTCCTTTCTGGCCTTAATGACCTCCCGTCGATCCATAAGCATTCGTCCCCATCGGTCCGGGCAGGAATCACCGAACATACCAAATATAGCCTTCCCAGCCGGAACATATTGTCTGCTGCGATAAAAAGACAGATCCGGGTCAAGTGAAATGCCTGCTTTATTCTCATAAAGCCACTTATCGTCATAAGAGAATGCACAGGTGCTTTTGCCCCGCACATTCGAGACAAACAGTGTGCCAAGAAAAGAGGACGCTTTGTCTGTATGATCCATGTAAACGTATATTTCCTGAAATGTATCTGCCATGGCTCCCTCCTTAATTCCTGACACGCTTTGGCACTGTGAGATTCAGATCCTGAAGTGTCCGCCCCAGTTCATCGTCCCTGGCAATGGCAAGAAGATCTGAGTCCATATTGTTCAGCGCATGTAAAACTGCTGCGTATATCCCAAAGGCAACCGACGGGGAACCTTTCTCCACAGCCCAGAGTGTCGCTCTGCTTATGCCGGCACGCTCCGCAACCAGCTCTGCTGTCAGGCTGCGTCTCAGCCTGGCCAGCTTGATCTGCCCGCCAACTGTCTCTAATATTTTCTGTGTCTCCGGCATTATCACCACAGATTTCTTTGCCATATCTAATCTCCAATTATTTAATAAGGGTACTGTATTGTTACATTTGTTATTTTAAACAAAATAGGGGAATTTGTCAATTTTTATTTACTTAACAATTAAATATAAATTGCGTTGATTATATATCTCTATTATGATATAATTTGCATATATGAAGGGGGGGAATTTCAAATGGAAGCTATAATAAGACCATCATCAGACCTGAGAAATCACTACAATGAGATATCGAGACAATGCAGGGAGGAGAGGACTCCGGTGATCATCACTGTCAACGGGCGTGGCGATACCGCAGTTATGGGGCTGCAGGATTACTATCAGATGCAGTCTGAGCTGGAACTCCTCAAGACCCTTGCCGAAGCTGAAGAGGATGCGGCAAACGGACGCACTGCGCCGGTAAAGGAAAGTTTTGACAATATACGTCAGGCTTTAACGGAGCGTGAGACGGTATGAAGTATCAGGTAATCCGAACTGACAAGTTTGATGAGCAGCTTTGGGATATTATTTTTTATATTGCTGAAGACTCAGGCAGCAGGGAAATTGCTCTTGGAGTATTAGAAAGGATTGAGCATGCTGTAAATGTGCTTTATGATTTCCCCTATTCCGGTGTGGTGCCGAGATATGCAACACTCAGACGGCAGGGATACCGGATCCTGATAGCAGAAAAATATTTGTTGTTTTATAAGGTGGACGAAGAAAATAAGACTGTAATTTTATATGCTGTTTTCGATGCGCGTCAGGAATACAGAAAGCTGCTTTGATTGATAGATTTCTTAAACGAGAGGTAATATCAGTGAGTAAATGGATCATTTTGGACGGAGCCATGGGCACTATGCTGCAGGAGGCCGGACTTGGCCTGGGAGCCAGACCGGAGGTGTTCGGTTGTGAGCATCCCGACATACTGGAGGGCATACACCGCCGCTACATAGAGGCGGGAAGCAATGTCATATATGCGAATACTTTCGGAGCCAATGGGCGTAAGCTGCGCCACTCCGGATACAAGATGGATGAGTTGGTGGCGGCCAATGTGGCGGCAGCGAAGCGGGCTGCGGCTGGGCAGGCGAAAGTGGCTCTGGATGTGGGACCTACCGGGGAGCTGATGGAGCCTCTTGGCACGCTTTCCTTCGATGAGGCCTATGAGACCTACCGCGATATGGTCGTCGCCGGTGAGAAGGCCGGGGCAGACCTGGTCATCTTCGAAACCATGACTGATCTCACGGAGGTGAGAGCCGCCGTGCTGGCGGCAAAGGAGAACAGCTCTCTTCCCATCTGGGTCACCATGAGCTTCGAAGAGACCGGCCGCACATTCACAGGGACTCTGGTCTCATCCATGGCGGCAACCCTGGACGGCCTGCGAGTGGACGCCATGGGTATAAACTGCTCACTTGGCCCGGATGAAATCTATCCTTTAATAAAAGAAATGAGGCAGTGGACTGACAAGCCCCTTATCGTAAAGCCCAATGCCGGCCTGCCTGACCCGGCTACGGGAGAGTATGCCATGACGGCTGAGGAGTTCGCCACTCAAATGGAGGCCTATCAGGACCTGGGAATATCCATGGCCGGGGGCTGCTGCGGGACTACGCCTGAGTTCATAAAAGCACTGACGGATATGCTTCATTCCCATGAAAATGATAATGATGAAACAGCATCCGGAAACAAGGCATCTGCTGAGAATAATTCAGATACCATAAGCAGCACGCCTGTAATGGATCAGAATGCGCCTCTTCGCCGCGGAATCTGCTCCGCCGGAAAGATGGTGGAGATAAATGGCGTCCGGGTCATAGGCGAACGCATCAATCCCACCGGCAAAAAGCGTTTCGCCCAGGCCCTCCGCGAGCATGACATGAATTACATCATGGAGAGAGCCATAGAACAGGCCGACGCCGGGGCTGACATACTGGATATAAATGTGGGCCTTCCCGATATCGATGAGCCGAAGATGATGAGAGAAGTGGTGGAGGCCGTCCAGAGCGTGGTCTCCCTTCCCCTGCAGATAGACTCACCAGATCCGGAGGCCATAGAAGCCGGGCTTCGCGCCTGCTGCGGCAGGGCCATAGTGAACTCGGTAAACGGCGAGGAGGAAAAGCTTCATACCATTCTTCCCATAGTGAAAAAATACGGTGCCGCCGTGGTGGGTCTAACCATGGATAAGGAGGGGATTCCCCACAGCGCCGAGAAGAGATTCGAGCTGGCGCAGAGGATACTTGCTGCTGCGACGGCTAGCGGCATCCCGAAGGACGACGTGTACATAGACTGCCTGACCCTCACCATCTCCGCAGAGCAGGATCAGGCCAGGGAGACATTGAAAGCCGTGCAGATGGTCCATGACAGATTGGGGCTCCACTGTGTCCTGGGAGTCAGCAACATTTCTTTCGGTCTGCCTATGAGGAAATATGTCAACGTCAGCTTCCTGACCCAGGCCATGTACTGCGGCCTGGATCTGCCCATACTCAACCCCAATCTGGAGGAAATGATGGATGCCGCGTATGCTTTCCGCGCCCTCTCCGGTGAGGACGCCCAGTGCACGGCTTACATAGAGAGATTTGCCGACGAGATTGATGAGAAGAAGACGGCTGCCGCAAGCAAAGCAAAGAGGACGGATTCTTCCCCATCCAGAGAAATGACCCTGGAGGATGCCATCCTTAAAGGCTTAAGGGAAGAAGCCCGGCATCTCACAGCCGAGCTCCTTGAGACCATGTCCGAGATGGACGTCATAAACGACCGCCTGATACCGGCTCTTGATATAGTGGGTGAGAAATACGAGAAGCAGCAGATCTTCCTGCCCCAGCTCATCAATGCCGCCAATGCCGCCAGTGCCGGTTTCGAGCTGATAAAGGAGCGCATAGCAAAAAAGGGCGGCGACAATGTGTCGAAGGGTAAGATAGTCCTGGCCACCGTGGAGGGTGACATCCACGACATCGGGAAGAACATAGTCAAGGTGGTCCTGGAGAATTACGGTTACTGCGTCATCGACCTGGGCCGTGATGTCCCGGTCCAGAAAGTGGTGGACGCCGTCATTGAGCAGGATGCTCATCTGCTGGGTCTCTCGGCCCTCATGACCACCACCGTGGTCTCAATGAAGA
>JAJPYU010000231.1 GCA_021204765.1 Clostridiales bacterium | reverse complement strand
TGGAACAGGTGTATTTGAGTGCAGTTGCTACATATATAGACTGTATCAAAAACGGGGTCACCACAGTGTTCGATCACCATGCCAGCTTCGGGGCCATCAAGGGCAGTCTGTTTCGCATCGCTGACGCGGCGAAAGAGCTGGGCGTCCGCACCTGCCTGTGCTACGAGGTGTCGGATCGGGACGGCATGGACAAGGCGAGAGCGTCTGTGAAGGAGAATGCGGACTTCATTCAGTACGCCGCAAAGCAGGAGGGAGATATGGTGAAGGCCATGATGGGCATGCACGCCCAGTTCACCATCTCTGATGAGACCTTTGAGCTGTGCCGTGAGAACATGCCGGAGGGCGTCGGCTGCCACATCCATGTGGCGGAGGGCATCGAGGATCTCCACGCCTGCCTGCGCAAATACGGCAAGCGCATAGTGAACCGGCTTATGGATCATGACCTCCTGGGGGCCCGGACCATCACGGCCCATTGCATATACATTAACGAGCAGGAGATGGAGCTCTTAAAGGCCACCGACACCATGGTGGTTCACAATCCGGAGTCAAACATGGGCAATGCCTGCGGCTGCCCGCCCACCATGGAGATTTTCAAAAAAGGTATTCTCTGCGGTTTGGGCACTGACGGCTACACCCACGACATGTTTGAGTCATATAAAGTGGCCAACGTATTGCACAAGCATTCCCTCTGCGATTGCAATGCGGCCTGGAACGAGGTGCCGGAGATGCTCTTCCATGGAAACGCGCAGATTGCCAACCGGTATTTTGAGACTCCTCTGGGAGTGTTAAAGGAGGGAGCTGCGGCAGATATGGCTGTCATCGCCTACGATCCGCTGACTCCGCTCACTAAGGATAATATCAACAGCCATATGCTGTTCGGTATAAACGGCGCTATGACCCAGACCACCATCTGCAATGGCAGAGTGCTGATGAAAGACAGAGAACTCACCGTTATCGACGAAGAGAAAGCCATGGCGGACTGCCGTCAGGCGGCAGCGGAGCTGGCGGAGAGTATTAATCAGTAGAATCCGGCTGCATCGGCTGTATCTGTGTATTTACAGGAGGATTTGCATCGGCATGGTGTAAGCTTCTATATCTGTTACAGAAAAGAACGGAGGAATATCTCATGGGAGACAGAATGACACCGATTCCCTTTGGGAATCTCATGACCTGGGCTCTGACCGAGGAAAAAACAAAAAAGACTGTGTTCGGCACAAGGAAGCGCTTCCATGCCGATCCGGCGAAATATCTCTCTATTTTCGGGGAAAAGATCGAGACACCCTTCGGACCGGCGGCGGGACCGAACACCCAGCTGGCCCAGAATATAATCGCGTCCTATCTGACCGGCAGCCGGTTTTTTGAGCTGAAGACGGTGCAGATCCTGGACGGAGAAGATCTGCCGGTGAACAAGCCCTGCATCCTGGCGGAGGATGAGTGCTACAACTGCGAGTGGTCCACGGAGCTGTATGTGCCCCAGGCCTATGCGGAGTACGTTAAGGCGTGGGTGGCTTTAAAGGCCCTCAGCGTCGAGTGGGGTCTCGGAGCTGCCGACGGCTTTGTGTTTAACATTTCTGTAGGGTACGACCTGGCAGGCATTAAGTCTGAAAAAATAGATACATATCTGAATGATATGATTGAGGCGAAGGATCACCCTGTTTTTAAGGAGTGCATTGACTGGCTTCGCAGCCATCTGAACAGTTTCGAGCATCTGACAGAGGCAGATATAGACGCTATTCCCTCTGATATCTGCAAATCCGCCACCGTATCTACTCTTCACGGCTGCCCGCCTGAGGAGATTGAGAGCATTGCATCATATTTAATAGAAGAAAAAGGACTCAATACTTTTGTGAAATGCAATCCCACCCTTCTGGGTTATGACGAGGCCAGGGAGATTATGGACAGCATGGGATATGATTATGTGGTTTTCGGAGATTTCCATTTCAGAGACGACCTGCAGTTTAAGGATGCTGTACCCATGCTGAAAAGGCTTAAAAATCTGGCGGAGAGCCGGGGACTGGAGTTCGGTGTCAAGATCACCAATACTTTCCCTGTGGATGTGACTAAAAAAGAACTGCCCAGCGAGGAGATGTATATGTCCGGAAAATCCCTCTGTGCCCTCTCCCTGTCCGTGGCGTTAAAGCTTTCCAGGGTCTTTGAGGGAAAGCTTCGCATCTCCTATTCCGGAGGCGCGGACGCCTTCAATATCGAGCGTATTTACGGACTGGGTATCTGGCCCATCACAGCGGCCACTACTCTTTTAAAGCCCGGCGGATACAACCGCGGTGTCCAGATCGCGGAGGAGCTCTCCGCCATGGAGTACCGCCCATTCACCGGCGTGGATGTAACAGGACTTGATAAGCTGGTGGATCAGATCAAAAAAGATCCCCATCACATAAAACCTGCCAAGCCCCTGCCCGGCCGCAAGATCGAGAAGAAAGTGCCGCTGCTGGACTGCTTCTTCGCTCCCTGTATGGAGGGATGCCCCATCCATCAGGATATCCCGGCTTATGTGAAGCTGACTGCGGAAGGGAAGACTCGGGAAGCCCTGAGAGTGATACTGGAGAAGAATCCGCTTCCCTTTATGACCGGCACCCTCTGCAATCATCGCTGCATGGAAAAATGCACAAGGAACTTTTACGAGGAGGCTGTGGCTATCCGCGCTGCAAAGCTTAAAGCGGCTCAGGGCGGATATGACGCCGTGATGCAAGACATACTTGCTGCAGATAAGAATACAGCTGAAAGAAAACTGCCAGGTACCGGGAAAAAAACGGCCATCGTCGGCGCAGGTCCCGCCGGTATAGCCAGCGCGTCCTTCCTGGCCAGGGAAGGCGTGGATGTGACAGTTTTTGATAAGAGAAAAGAGGCCGGAGGTACTGTGCGCCACATGATCCCATCATTCCGCATTGACAATGAAGCCATCCGGAAAGATGTGGAACTCTCCAAAGCCTGCGGCGCAAAGTATGTTACAGATACGGAGATAACTGATCTGCAGAAATTAAAGGATCAGGGCTATGAGACCATTATCCTGGCGGTGGGTTCCCACAAGGGGATACCTCTCGGCATCGAGACGGAAAAAGAATACAATGCGGTGTCTTTCCTGGAGGCTGCAAAGAAGGATCCGGAAGCATTGGATCTGGGCAGACATGTCGCAGTCATCGGAGCGGGAAATACCGCCATGGATGCCGCCCGCATGGCAAAGCGGATCTCGGGAGTGACAGATGTCTCAATAGTTTACCGCAGAACGAAGCGCTATATGCCGGCCGACGAGGAGGAGCTTATCGAGGCTGTGCAGGACGGCGTGGTCATGCGGGAACTGCTGGCACCGAAGAAGCAGCAGGGCGGAGTCCTGACCTGCAGCATGATGGTGCTGGGAGATCCCGACGAGAGCGGCAGGCAGAGACCGGTGGAGACGGGAGAGACCGTGGAGATCCCAGCGGACACTGTCATCGCCTCTCTGGGAGAGCGGGTGGACAGCAGCCTGTATGAGGGATTCGGAGTCGCGCTGAACGAGAAAGGTACGCCGATCCTGGATCCGGATACCATGGAGACTTCTGTTCCGGGAGTGTACGCCATCGGTGACGGAGCGGTAAAGCCTGCCTCTATTGTCATGGCCATCCGTGATGCCCGGATGGCTGTGAATCATATTTTGGGACTGGAAGAAAAAGAAAATCTTGTTTATGATACAGATGTGGATAAGGCCGCGGCAAAGAAAGGCATACTGGTTCATTCCGGACAGGCTGCAAATGAGGCGGAGCGCTGTCTGGAGTGTAATCACATCTGCGAGAACTGCGTGGATGTCTGCCCGAACCGGGCCAATGCAGCCATCCAGGTGCCGGGCAGGATCATGCCGGCTATCGTCCATGTGGACTATATGTGCAATGAGTGCGGGAACTGCAGGAGCTTCTGCCCTTACAGCAGCGCACCCTACAGGGATAAGTTTACCCTGTTTGCCAATGAGGCGGATTTCGACAGCAGTGAGAATGACGGGTACACCATACTGGACCGCACGGCCATGAAAGTGAAAGTGCGGCTGGCCGGGGAAGTGAGCACGCAGGTACTTACGGATCCCGGGTGCAGTTTCTACGACGGATTAAAGCAGGTGATGCTTACCATCGAGAGGGATTACCTGTACCTGACTGAGATGCACTGATCAACAATACTGTAGTATAGTTAATAAGGTGCTCGCGTGAAAACGAGTTCGTCGCAGACAAAGGAAATTGTTTGCTCGTGAACTGTTTCTCACTCTCGCGTCGCTTACGTTATGTAAATTGACTATAGTAAGATATAGGAGAAGCAGATGAAGTATTTAATTAAGAATGGCACTCTAGTGTCATCACAGGAGTGCCGCCATGAAGATATCCTTATAGAGGGCGAGAAGATTCTATGTACAGGGCCTGACCTGGAAGTTGCCGATGCGGAGGTTATCGATGCTTCCGGGAAGTATATTTTCCCGGGGTTTATCGACACACATACCCACTTTGACCTGGACGCCGGGGACTTCCACACGGCGGACGATTTTTACACGGGTACTAAGGCGGCTATCGCCGGGGGGACTACGACGGTACTGGATTTTACCACCCAGGATAAGGGACAGACATTAAAGGAAGCCCTGGATGTCTGGCATGGGATGGCGGACGGGAAGAGCTCCTGCGACTACGGATTCCACATGTCCATCACGGACTGGAACGAGAAAAGCAGAGCGGAGATTCCCGAGATGACCCGGCTGGGAGTCACCTCCTACAAGCTGTATATGGCCTACGACAATCTCCGTGTGAATGACGGAGAGATCCTGGAGATCCTGTCGGAGGTGGAGAAGGAGCACGGGATCATCGGTGTCCACTGTGAGAACGGCGACCTAATCACTGCTCTGGTCTCACGATTAAAGGCAGACGGGGAAAACCGTATATCCATGCATCCTGCCAGCCGTCCCCCGGAAGTGGAGGCGGAGGCCATACACAGGCTGCTCTCCATTGCAAAGCTGGCGGGGGCACCGGTGAATGTGGTGCACCTTAGCACTGCGGCGGGTCTGGAGGAAGTGCGCCGGGCCAGGGCGGCCGGACAGACAGTGTTTGCCGAGACCTGTCCCCAGTATCTGCTCCTGGATGACAGCGAGTATGAGAGACCCGGTTTTGACGGTGCGGCTTATGTACTGTCGCCGCCGCTGAGGAAACGCAGTGATATCGAGGCTCTATGGGAAGCGGTCTGCAATGGAGAGATCGACATGATCGGCACTGACCACTGCAGCTTTAACATGAAGGGGCAGAAAGAGCGGGGCCTCAGTGATTTTACACTGATTCCCAACGGTATCCCGGGAGTGGAGCACAGGCCTGTGCTGTTCTACCATTTCGGCGTGGCATCGGGAAGAACGGATGTCAACATGATGTGCCGTCTGCTCTCGGAGCGTCCGGCCAGGCTTTTCGGCATGTATCCGAGAAAGGGCGCTATTCTGGCGGGAAGCGACGCTGATCTGGTGATATGGGATCCCGACCGGAGATGGATCATCACCGCGGAGGATCAGCTACAGAATGCGGACAACACTCCCTATGAAGGGTTTTCCGTCACCGGAAGGGCCTCTCAGGTTTTCCTGCGGGGTCAGAGAATTGTAAATGAAGGCGAGATCCTGGCTGAATGTCAGGGTCAGTATATTAAACGAAAGGAAAGAGGAATCTGATAATGAAACAGGCAATAAATGTAAACGGAGCACCGGCAGCAGTAGGGCCCTA
>JAJPYU010000028.1:3417-5733 GCA_021204765.1 Clostridiales bacterium | reverse complement strand
TGCGGGTGCTGCAGTTGCATTTCAGGCGTCAGCTGGCTGACGTCTGAAATGTAACTGTGGCTGCCCTGCTGCCGTGTGAACCGCAGCCTTTGTTGTTGTATTCTAGCATAAATGTGATACAATGGCAAGGAAAGCGTTTAAAGGAGGCCGACCAATGAAGATGGTTTACCGCGACGGACACGGCGAATTGGAAGTGAAGAGATCCCGTTTCATCGCAGACCTGCATCCAGCTTCCTCGGAGGATGAGGCCAGGAAATATATCGCCGATATCCGGAAAAAATACAGTGACGCCAGACATCACTGCTACGCTTTTGTCTGCGGTCCGGACGGCGGGATTGCAAAAAGCAGCGACGACGGTGAACCCTCCGGCACGGCAGGCCGTCCCATACTTGAGCTTCTGAATAAAGAAGGCATCCATGACGCCGTGCTGGTGGTGACAAGGTATTTCGGCGGGACCCTGCTGGGCACCGGTGGGCTGGTCAGAGCCTATCAGAGCACCGCGAAGGCTGCGGTCGGGGATTCCGTCCTCATCGAAAAAAGAGCCGGACGGAGGCTTATCATTGTGACAGGCTACGGCTGCCTGGGGAAGATGCAGGCTCTGTGCGCAGCGGAAAGCTTTCCGGTAACAGACACACGCTACACAGATATGGCTGAGATGGAGATAATAGTACCTGCGGATGAGGTCGGCTTTGTAATAGAGAAGACAGCTGATGCCACTGCCGGTGGAGCAAAAGTATACGTTGGAGACATGACCTGGTACGCCCTGGCGGATGGACAAGTGGTCATCTTTGATAAATATTAAAAATTCTCAGGAATTTCCGGACAGCAACAGGAGGACGACATTATGGAATTAGGGAAAATACAGACACTTACGGTGATAAAAACAGTGGATTTCGGAATCTATCTTTCCGACTCCCCACACGGTGAGGAGCGGGTACTGCTCCCGGCAAAGCAGGTTCCGGAAGACACCCGGATCGGGGATGAGCTCGCTGTCTTCCTTTACCGGGATTCAAAGGACAGGCTTATAGCCACCACCAGGATCCCAAAGCTGACTCTGGACGGCATAGCGGCCCTTGCGGTTGTCCAGGCAACAGGAATAGGTGCATTCCTGGACTGGGGGCTTGAAAAGGACCTTTTTCTTCCATATAAAGAGCAGGTTCGAAAAGTCCGCCCCGGCGACGAGATACTGGTACGGCTCTATGTGGATAAGAGCGACCGTCTCTGCGCCAGCATGAGGGGGCTCTACCACCATCTCTCCTGCCGCTCCCCCTATCAGCCGGGAGATGAAGTGACAGGCAGGATCTATGAGTTCGGAAGGGATTTCGGGACCTTTGTGGCGGTGGATGATAAGTATTCCGCCATGATACCGCGCCATGAGGATACCTCCTTACTGCACATTGGCGACGTGATAAAGGCCAGGGTCACCGCTGTCAAGGAGGACGGAAAGCTGGATCTCTCTATGAGACAGAAGGCTTACCTCCAGATAAATGATGACGCTGAGGCTGTCTGTCAGCTGATAACAGAGTACGGCGGGGTACTGCCCTTCAATGACAAGGCCTCTCCGGAGACCATCATGAGGGAAGCCCACATGAGCAAGAACGCCTTCAAGCGGGCCGTGGGACATCTGTATAAAGAAAGACGGATCGATTTCACTGAGAAAGGGATCCGCCTGATATGAGCAATAAAGTCCCATACTGTGGACAGGCAGATGGGGATGCTTGCATTCCCAGATGGCTGCACATTCCTAGAATATCCTCCTGATCGCTACCACTGTCGTATAGGCGTAATTCGAGGTGATCTTGATCCCGCCTTCCGGATAGGGCTTGGAATTCGAGGCGTGTACTATCGCTCCGCCTCCTATATAAATGGCACAGTGTCCGCTGTAGCAGATGATATCACCGGGCTGCAGATCAGAGGCGCTGACCGCATACCCAACATAGCGAAGCGAGTATGATGAATGCGGCAGAGTCACGCCGAAGTGCGCATAGACCGACTGGATAAATCCCGAGCAGTCACAGCCGTCTGTCAGGCTTGTACCGCCCCAGACGTAAGGGTTCCCGATAAACTGGCAGGCGTAATCTGCCACCGCCTGGCCGGAACCGCTGGCGCTGCTGCTCGAACTGCTGCCGGAAGATGAGCTGCTGCCCGAAGAACTCGATGAACTCGATGACGAGCTGCCCGATGAGCCGGCAGAGCTGCCTGTACTGCCGGAAACGCTCCCAGTACTGCTCGAACTGCTGCCCGAGGACGAGCTGCCTCCTGATGATGAGCTGCTGCCCGAAGATGAACTGCTGCCCGAAGATGAGCTGCCGGAAG
>JAJPYU010000028.1:0-3317 GCA_021204765.1 Clostridiales bacterium | reverse complement strand
GATGATGAGCTGCTGCCCGAAGATGAACTGCTGCCCGAAGATGAGCTGCCGGAAGAACCCGACTGACTATTCTGTGCTGCCGCCGCTGCCTGCTGAGCCGCTATCTCGTCACTGATTATCCGGGTCTGCTCATCAATAGTAGCCTTATACTGAGCCGCCAGGGACTGTGCCGCCGCCAGCATGGAATCGAAATCATCCATCTGGGCGCTCTTTACGGCTATCATCTCATCCAGGGAATCCTTCTGATCCTCCAGGTCCGCCTGCTGATCCTCCAGTGCCTGCTGCTCATCCTCTATCTCGTATATGAGATCCTGTATCTGCTCCTCAGTCTCCTGATATTCGGCCAGCATCTGCCTGTCCGTCTCATATACGGAGGAAGCCATCTCCACCTTATTCAAAGCATCAGCGAAACTGTCAGAACCAAGGAGGGCCTCCAGAAAAGACACACCGCCTCCGTTCACATACATGTAGCTGATGCGCTGCTTCATGGACTCGTACTGCTCGGCCTCAACGACCCTGGCATCCGCCAGATCATCATTGGCCTGCTCAAGCGCAGCCTCATTCTCAGCTATCTCATCCTCTAATATGGAAATATTCGCGATAGTGGTGACCAGATCGGCATCCAGGGCATTTATCTCCGACTGGAGAGAACTCTGCTGGCTCTGGATACTGGAAATCTGCCCATTCACCGAATTCAGCTCCTGCTGAGCCTCGTCCTTTGCCGCCTGGGCATTATCTATTACAGTGGCATAAGCCTCTCCGCCCGCTCCGACGAGCAGGCAGACAGCCAGAATTGCAGCCACTACCCCCTTTTTCCTCTTCAAACACCTGCGCATAATCATAATACCTTCTCCTGAGTATCAAACATGCTCTTTATAAAATCATCACCGAAAAGAAAACCCGCGTAAAAGGGCAGTTAAAGGTGATACAGACCCTATTATACACGGGTTTTGCGGTATTGCAAGAGAAAATTTAAAAAACTTGTCAAATTGTTACAATCCTGCACAATTATTACAATTCTGTTACTTTTTGTAACAATTTATTTACGGTGGCCAGTTTTACGCAGGTGATGAACACTGTGGTGGCCTGATTCAGCTCATCCATAGGAGGAAGCGTCGGAGCGATCCTTATCACTGAATCGTTGGGATCCTTTTTGTAGGGGAAAGGTGCTCCCGCCCCGGTCATCACCACTCCGGCCTCTTTTGCCAGGGCTACTATCTCCTTAGCGCAGCCCCTGTTAGCTACATATGTGATAAAATATCCGCCGTTTGGAGTAGTCCAGGATCCTGCTCCCAGCCCACCCAGCTCTTTCTCGAAGCGATTCTCTATGAGCTCGAACTTGGGACGGATGAGCTCGGCCTGCTTTGCCATATGAGCCTCGATGCCATTCATATTCTTTAAGAACTTCACATGGCGCAGCTGGTTTATCTTATCGAAGCCTATGGTCTGGATGGCCAGCTGTGAGACAATGTCCTCCTTATTCCTGGGACTGGTGGCCAGGCCTGAGATACCGGCACCTGAGAAAGTGACCTTTGAAGTGGACGCATACTCGTACACCATATCCGGGTTCCCCGCCTTATCACACTCATCGATGATATCCAGGATCTCGTCCTTTTTATCCGGATAGAGGTGATGGACGCAGTAGGCATTATCCCAGAAGATCCTGAAATCGGGAGCTGCCGGCTTAAGGGCTGCGAAGCGCTTCACTGTCTCATCGGAATAGGAGATACCCGTGGGGTTGGAATATTTCGGCACGCACCATATCCCCTTGATGGAATCATCTGTGGAGACCAGCTCTTCCACCATATCCATATCCGGTCCATCGGCATTTAAGGGGACATTTATCATCTCGATGCCGAAGAACTCCGTGATGGCGAAATGCCTGTCGTAGCCGGGCACAGGGCAGAGGAATTTCACCTTATCCAGTTTGCACCAGGGGGTGTGTCCGAAGATACCGTGGATCATTCCGCGGCAGACTGAGTCGAACATGATGTTTAAGCTGGCATTGCCGTAGACGATGACATTCTCCGGCTTCGTCCCCATCATTCCGGCCATGAGTTCCTTGGCCTCGTCGATACCGTCCAGGATTCCATAGTTTCTCAGGTCCGTACCTTTTCTGCTCTTTAAGGGTGTCTTGCTGGAGAGCTCATCCATCATTGGCATGGAGAGATCGAGCTGCTCTGTCGAGGGCTTGCCTCTGGACATATCCAGCTTTAAGTCCATGGCGCAAAGCTCCCGGTACTGCATCTCCAGCCGTGCTTTCTCCTCATAAAGTTCCTTTGTTGGCATTTCTGCATAGGTCATATTCTTCCCTCCTCGTTTGTGTTTGTATAAATTCACTTATGTAAGCTACACTGCTCTGGTTACAGCCCCTTCTCACGCCCGATTTTCTTAAAATAATCCCGTATGGTCTGCTCGTAGCCGTTCTCTGAGGGCCTGTAAAATATCATATCCTTATAGGCATCGGGCAGATATTGCTGGTCCACGTAATGATTGGGAAAATCATGGGCATATTTATATCCTATTCCCCGACCCAGCTTCGCCGAACCCTTATAATGGCTGTCACAAAGGTAGGGCGGCACCGGGGCTGTGCGGGTATTCCTCACTGTCTCAAGGGCGTCATCCACAGCATTTATCGCCGAATTGCTTTTCGGGGCACAGGCCACATAAATAGCTGCCTGTGCCAGGACTATCCTGGACTCAGGCATGCCCAGTCTCTCCACGGCCTGAGCCGCTGAGGTGGCCACAACTATGGCCATAGGATCCGCATTGCCCACGTCCTCTGAGGCACAGATCATTATGCGGCGGGCGATGAAGGCCACCTCCTCACCGGCATCCAGCATCTTCGCCAGATAGTAGACTGCGGCGTCCGGATCGGAGCCCCTCATGCTTTTGATAAATGCTGAGATATTATCGTAGTGATTGTCACCTCCCTTATCATAACGGACTTTGCGCCTCTGTATGCATTCTTCCGCCACTTCCAGGGTAATATGGATCAGGCCGTCCCCGCCTTTCTCTGTAGTGAGTATACCCAGCTCCACGGCGTTTAAGGCATTTCTCGCATCCCCGTTGGCTATGTCTGCCAGGAAATCGGCAGCATCCTCATCAATGACAGCGTGGTAGGCTCCCATTCCCTTTACCGGATCGGTGACGGCCCGGTCAATAAGTGTGCGTATGTCCTCCTTTTCCAGGGGATAGAGTTCGAAAATGATGGATCGTGACAGCAGAGCCCCGTTTACCTCAAAATAGGGATTCTCCGTAGTGGCTCCGATGAGTGTCACCGTGCCGTCTTCCACGAAAGGGAGGAGGTAGTCCTG
>JAJPYU010000181.1 GCA_021204765.1 Clostridiales bacterium | reverse complement strand
GATGCAGTAGCCGTAGTGGCCGGGCTGCAGGGACAGGGCGTTGCCGGTGTAGGTGGTGTTGCCCATCATTCCCTCGTTCATGAATCGGTCGCCGTTCTGGTTGATCAGGAGGTTGGGCTGGCGGAGGACTGCGTCAAGGAGAAACCAGTTTAAGTTGTCTTTCAACTGATAGATCATCTCAATATTGGCGCGGAATTTCTGTGCTCCGGCTGCCCACATCATATTAAGGCCCTCGCCGTTGGTGCCGGGGACATTGAAAGGGAAATAATCTTCCCAGAGATTGTAGCCGAAGTTCTCCTTTATCATTTCCGCGTTGGTGCCGAAACCGCCAGTGGCCACTACCACGGCTCTTGCCCTGGCTTCAATCTCCTCACCGTCTTTATCCACGGCTTTGACGCCGACACATTTGCCGTCTTCCATTATGAGTTCCTTTACGGGGGTCTCCAGATAAATCTCGGCACCCAGCTCCTTTGCCCGCTCAGTCATTATGCGGACCATGGGGCCGGCGGCTCTGGGCCCGATGACGCCGTTCTCGGGTTTAACGATGTGCCAGGTAGTCTCGGACTCGCGGAAATACTTAAAGCACCCGGCGAACTCCACACCCATGTCCTCCAGCCATTCGATGGTGTCGGCGGATTTGTTGAAATAGGTCTGTACCAGGTCGTTGTCCACGCGGTAATGCGTGTACTCCATGTGTTTGTTCAAAGCCTCACCCACGGTGATGTCGCAGAAAGAGTTTTTCTGCTGTTTTGTGCCTATGCCGAGGGGACCCATGCCCATGTTGGCGGCACCGCCTGTGGTGTTGGCCTTCTCAAAGGCAATGACCGAGATGTCATTCTCCCCCAGTGTAATGGCTGCGGCCAGGCCTGCAGGGCCTGTGGCCACGACGATGACGTCAGTTTCCATTTGTTTCATTGTGCTGTCCTCCTTTATAATAGTTCAATGCCTCTTTTTGAATTTTCCGACCTTCGTTAAGCGAGTCGGCAGCTTGGGCACACGCCCCGCCGTCTGTATGATGGCGTCGTTCTCACAGACTTCCAGACATTTGCCGCACTTGTCGCAGTCAAACTCATCTATCATGTGGATGTAGCCGTCTTTGCCCTCAATGGCGTCCTTCGGGCAGATGTCTGCGCAGTCACCGCAGCCCTGACATTCATCCGGATCAATGTAAATACTCATAAATGCATGGCAGACCCCGGGCGTGCATTTCTTCTTCCGGATGTGGTCGCCGTACTCATTTCCAAAGTATTTAAGGGTTCCCAAGGGGAAATCAGAAGCGGTCTGTCCCATGCTGCAGGGAGTGGAGAAGACCATGGCCTCGCCTATCTCTGTCATGAGGTCAGGGAATTCCTTCCTTCCCTGGCCCAGGGTGATCTCCTTTGTCATGGTGTGCAGCTGGATGAGACCCTCACGGCAGAAAGTGCATTTGCCGCAGCTCTGGTTCATCTCAGTGGCCAGAACCTGTTCTGCCTCGCGGATCATACAGCAATTCTTTCCGTATAAAGTAATGACACCGTTGCCGATCTGCGTATCCTCATCGATGACCAGGTTCAGGGCAGTCGTGACATCATAGAGCCTCGTGCCTATGGCGACGGCCTTGTAAGCTTCCGTGACGGCATCCGCATCCGGAATATCAGCTATGCCGGATATAATGTCCGCCACCTTCGTCCCATAAGGAATTTTTCTGATTTCTCCGGTCTTGCCGTCCTTGCAGACCGCCATACAGGTACCGGGTTCATAGCATTCTTCAAAGATATCTGCTATGGCTGCCAGGGTCTCGTAGTGGTGGAAGGCACCTCCGCGGCTCTCACGGACATTCACTATTCCGGTCTTTACTTCTATGCCGTATCCGGCGGCTTTATCTCTTATCTCCTCCGCATAAGCAGCTTCCTTTTCCGGTATAAAGAGATACATCTCCTCTGCATTCACGGACAGGGCTGCTATCCGCATACCGGTGAAGATTTTCTCAGGGTCATTTTTCAGGATGGCCAGCAGAGCGCCGTTTGCGTCTGAATTATTAAGGCCTGCCACCACGCGGATGGGATTGGCCTGAAACTCACGCTCTGCGTTTACTGTATTCCACTTGTCAGCCACAGCAGTGCGGTCAACGCCGAATTCAGGGAGGCCTGTTTCAGATATTTTCTCAATGATGTCGGCTGCGCCGATATTTTTTGCGTTCTCATATGCTTTAGCCATAGCCTCACGCCTCCTTTCCGGTCATGGTATCCCGGCTTGCGTTACGGTCAACTCCCATCCCGGGCGCAGTCTCCGAGGAATTTTCGTCTCCGCCCTGATCCGAGTATTCTGTCCAGAGCCTGGAGGGATGGATCTGAAGCCGCAGGTCGCACTGGAGACAGCGGCTGCTCTCACCGCAGATGTCGCTGTCGCAGATGCCGAAGTCAAACGGGTTGAAATTGTCCTTTCTCTCATCCACGGGAAGGATCTGTTTCGACACCGCATTAAGATATCCGAAGCCCTCCTCGCAGCCGATGTGCGGATCTGCGGTCTGTTCAGGAGCCAGCACTTCAGTGATGTCGCCGTCGCCGCCCAGATACAGATCGATCTGTATGGCGGCGTCTCTCCCGGAGGCTATGGCCTGGATCACGGATTTTGTGCCGTAGGTCACATCTCCGGCGGCGAAAACTCCATCCACGGATGTGCCCATGGTTTTCGCGTCGACCACTATGCTGTTGGCCCTGCCCAGGGTAAGGCCGCAGTCCGGTGTCAGGTCAGCCCACTGGCCTGTGGCGAAAATGACGGTATCGCCGACTATATGATGCTCGGAGCCTTCCTTTTTTTTCACTATGGCTCTGCGGTTCTCGTCGAAGCTGAAGGATTCCACGTTCATGAAGTCCACTCCGGTGACATGGTCCGTGCCGGTGATGCGCTCGAAGGTCTGGGCAGGATGGACGAAGATGCCTTCCTCCTGTGCCTGTGCGATTTCCTCGTCGTCAGCAGTCATCACATCCCTTGCCTCCAGACAGGCCAGGTGGATCTCCTCGGCACCGAGGCGCTTCGCGGTCCTGGCGCAGTCGAAGGCTACGCTGCCGCCTCCCAGGACTATGACATGTTTGCCTATGCCTGTCTCCAGTCCCATGCTGGCTTTCTGCAGGAAATCAATGTTTACATGGACTCCCGGCAGGTCATTGCCTTCCATGGGAAGACGTACTCCCAAATGGTTGCCTGTGGCCATAAGCACGGCGTCGTATTCACCCAGCAGCTCTGCCGGTTTTTCCACTTTGACGCCGGTCTCAAAGATGACTCCCTGATCGGAGATGACCTTTGCTTCGTCTGCGACCACTTCACGGGGAAGTCTGTAGGAGGGGATGCCGTAGGAGAGCATGCCGCCCATGGTGGGAAGTTCCTCCTTGACAGTCACGGAGTGACCCTGTTTTCTCAGATAATAAGCTGCTGTCAGCCCGGCAGGGCCTCCGCCGACCACGCAAACCTTTTTGCCTGTATCGGGCAGCTGTTTGCCTTTTCCTTTCCAGTAGGTACCTGTATCATGCTCAGCCGCGTAGCGTTTTATCTCCCTGATGGACATGGCCTCACTTACCTCGCCCCGGCGGCACTCCTGTGCGCAGGCCTGGGTGCAGATAAGCCCCAGAGTGTGGGGGAAGGGTACCTTTTCGCGGATGACTGCCGCAGCGGCGTCACAGTCGCCCTCCTTGACGAAACGGATGTAACGGGGGATGTCGGTGTGTGCCGGGCAGGTAAAACGGCAGGGCACCAGGCAGTCTTCTTTTTTCCTGTCTTCTTTTAAGAAATCAATTTTATCCCTGATGGAGCCAGTGGGACAGACCTCGGCGCAGGCTGTGCAGAAGCGGCAGTCCGCGTCCTTCAGGAGCTTTTCATGGAGCGCTCCGACGCAGGTCTCCATGTCCTTCTTCTGATACTGCAGCACTCCCACACCCCGCAGGTCATTGCAGGCTCTCACGCAGCGGCCGCAGAGCACGCAGCGGTTCATGTCGTGGATCAGCAGGGGGTTTTCCTCATTCTTTTTGACTCCCTTGCTGCGGGTGCGCATCCGGGCGTTGTTGGCGCCGATGTACTGGATCAGGGTCTGGAGCTCGCAGTTGCCGTACTTGGGGCAGGTGGAGCAGTCCTCGGGGTGGCCCGCCAGCAGCAGCTCCAGGGCCAGAGTGCGGAGCTTTTTCACCCGCTCGGTCTTCGTGTGTATCACCATGCCGTCCTTTGCACGCAGCATGCAGGATGGGGTGACACCTTCCATGCCTTCCACCTCGACTATGCACATGCGGCAGGAGCCGTTCTCGGGCAGGTCGGGATGATGGCAGAGATGCGGAATGTAGATGTCGGCATTCAGGGCGCATTCCAGCACATTTTCGTTGTCCGCAGCCTCGATGCGGACATCATCGATAGTAATGAATCCCATAGTGTTCCTCCTGAAAAATGCTGAGATATTTTCAACAGTTGTTGATTTGTTATTAAAAGTATAGCATAATATAGCTGTTAAAACATCAAACATTCGTTGAACATTTTCAAAAATGTGTATTTTATTTTCAACAAATGTTGAAGAAGGGACCATAAGGAGGACAAGCCATGGCAGAGACAGAGACGGATCTGCGTCTTGAGAGAGAATCAAATGAGCTGTACCGTCTGCTGAATACCGGAGAGGGACTGGACGGCATAGCCCGTCTGGCGGAGAGTTTTCTGGACAGGGCGGTGGATATTCTGGACGCAGGTTATACCATGTTGGCGGTGTCTCCCATGATGCGGGAGATGCCTTTCGGCATAGAGGAGGAGGGAGGCGGCACCTTTTTGAGTGTCAATGAGGTGGAGAGCCTGAGGCGCCTGCGGATAGAGAATCAGATCTATCAGACTAACCGGGCCTTTTTTGTGCAGACTGAGGATCATCCGGACACCAACTGGATCTTCTGCGCCATACGTATCCAGCATGTCATGTCAGGCTATGTGGCGGTATGCCTGCCCGGGGATGCAGAAGGGACAGATCATGAGCTTAAGCTCACATCGGTCGTTGCCGATGTCTGCGCCATCGAGATGCAGAAGCATGACTATTTCGACAGGAGGGCAGGTCTTCAGTATGAGACGTTTTTAAGTGATCTACTCGAAGGACGCTTTAACAGTCCGGGCATGGTGGAGTCCCGCTTTAAGATGCTGAACCGGCATCTGGGGAAGTATTTCTGCCTGGCAGTGCTTTATTCTGTGGCACCCCACAACAGCGAGATTTTTAATGAACGCCAGGTGTCCAACTTAAGGAAGAAATATCCCGGAAGCCTGTCACTGGTTTACAGGAATAATATAGTCCTGCTCCTCAATCAGGATGAGCCGATTTTTCTGAAAGATGAGCTGGTAGCGCCATTGGAGGAATTCGCTGTGCATAACCAGCTGAAGGTGAGCCTAAGCCAGCCCTTTTCGGATATTTTAAAAATAAATATTTTTTATGAGCAGGCCGTGCATACCCTGGAGCTGGCAGCTGTGAACAATCAGGATAAGCATCTGTACTTCAGCACCAGGGCACTGCCGGATTACCTGTTTTCCAAATGCAGTTATGAGGAGCTGGAGACCGGGATCCACTATCATATTTTCCGTCTGCAGGACAATGACAGGGAGTATCACACTGAGTTCATAGCTACTCTCAGGGCATATTTTAAAAATGGGAGGAACGCCACTCGGGCTGCTGAAGAGCTGCATATTCACCGGAGTACCTTTTTTTACAGAATGAAGAAGATGGAGGAGCTGCTGGGGGTGAGCCTGGATGACAGTGAGAGGCTGTTTTTATATGAACTGTCACTCAGGATT
>JAJPYU010000049.1 GCA_021204765.1 Clostridiales bacterium | reverse complement strand
ATGCACGCTTTCACACTAAGCTCGAAAAAACCTCGCTAAGTGTTCAATGTGTAAGTTCGCAAGCTCATTAAGTGTTCGTAGCATCCGCAATCCTGAAAACATTACTCAGCATCGTAGTATTTATCCAGGATATCATCATCGATCCTCTTGAGCTCACTCCTGGGAAGAATGCGCAGCAGCTTCCAGCCGATATCAAGGGTCTCCTCTATACTCCTGTTGGTATTGTAACCCTGTGAGACGTACTCCTTCTCAAAGGCATCGGCGAACTTTGCGTAGATCAGGTCGATGTCAGTGAGGGCTGCCTCGCCCAGGATGGTCATCAGCTCTTTTGCCTCCTTACCACGGGCATAAGCGGCAAACAGCTGGTTTAAGGTATTGGAGTGATCCTCACGGGTCTTGCCCTCGCCGATACCTTTATCTTTCAGACGGGACAGGCTCGGCAGCACGTCGATAGGCGGCTGTATGCCCTTCCTGTAGAGGTCACGGGAAAGGATTATCTGGCCCTCAGTGATGTATCCGGTAAGGTCCGGGATGGGATGGGTCTTATCATCCTCGGGCATGGTCAGGATCGGGATCATGGTGATACTTCCCGTCTTTCCGTCCTGACGTCCGGCACGCTCATAAAGCTGAGCCAGGTCGGTATACATGTATCCGGGATATCCGCGGCGTCCGGGGACCTCTTTACGGGCTGCGGAGACCTCACGGAGAGCATCGGCGTAGTTCGTGATATCTGTAAGGATCACCAGCACGTGCATGTTCTTCTCGAAGGCAAGGTACTCGGCAGCGGTCAGGGCCATACGCGGTGTGGCGATACGCTCGACAGCCGGGTCATTTGCCAGGTTTACAAAGAGGACTGTACGGTCGATAGCACCGGTCTCCGTGAAGCTCTCAACGAAGAAATTGGACTCCTCGAAAGTGATACCCATAGCAGCGAAGACCACGGCGAACTGCTCGTTCTTGCCCAGGACCTTTGCCTGCTTGGCGATCTGTGCAGCCAGCTGGGAATGGGGCAGACCGGAGCAGGAGAAGATCGGCAGCTTCTGTCCGCGGACCAGGGTGTTCAGTCCGTCGATAGCGGAAACACCGGTCTGGATAAACTCCTGAGGGTATCTGCGGGCTGCCGGGTTCATGGGCAGGCCGTTGATATCCATCCTTTTCTCCGGAAGTATCTCCGGGCCGTCATCAATGGGCCGGCCCAGACCGTCGAAAACACGGCCCAGCATATCTCCGGAGACACCCAGCGACATGCTCCGTCCCAGGAAACGGACTTTACTGTCTGAGAGGTTGATGCCGGCAGCGTTCTCAAAGAGCTGTACCAGGGCATTCCCCCCATCGATCTCCAGGACCTTGCACCGACGGGTCTCGCCGTTTGCAAGCTCGATCTCACCTAATTCATCATATGCGACATCCTCTACGCCGTAGACCAGCATCAGAGGTCCTGCCACTTCCTGTATTGTTCTGTACTCTTTAGGCATTTAATCGTCCTCCTTTCCCTTCAGAGAAGCGATCTCGTCTGTCAGCTCCTGACTGATCTTCTCATACTCTGTCTCGATATCTTCCTCGTGAGTATATTTGTAACGGCCAATCTTCTCACGGACTGCCAGATCTATCAGCCCCTGCATGGGCGCGCCGTTCTCAAGAGCTTCCTTTGACTGATTGTAGTATGCCACCACCAGCTTCATCATCAGGAACTGCTTCCTCAGGGAAGTATAAGTGTCGATCTCATGGAAAGAGTTCTGGTGGAGGAAATCCTCACGGATGGACCTGGCTGCTTCCATCTTGAGCCTGTCTCCGGGGGACAGGGCATCCATACCGACCATCTGGACAATCTCGTTAAGCTCTGCCTCATCCTGAAGGATGCTCATCATTTCCTGACGGCCTTCCATCCATTCGGGAGATACCTGATCATTAAACCAGGGTCCGATGTTGTCCAGATACAGGGAGTAACTGGTCAGCCAGTTGATAGCCGGGAAGTGGCGCTTATAGGCCAGGTCTGAATCAAGTCCCCAGTACACCTTGACGATACGCAGGGTAGCCTGGGAGACAGGCTCTGAAATATCACCGCCGGGCGGCGACACAGCGCCGATAACGGAAAGGGCGCCTTCACGTCCCTCCTTGCCCAGGGAGATAACCTGTCCGGCACGCTCATAGAACTCAGCCAGACGGCTGCCCAGATATGCGGGGTAACCTTCCTCACCGGGCATCTCCTCCAGACGTCCGGACATCTCACGGAGGGCCTCAGCCCAACGGGAGGTGGAGTCTGCCATCAGAGCTACGGAATAGCCCATGTCACGGAAATACTCGGCGATAGTGATGCCGGTGTAAATGGAAGCCTCACGGGCTGCCACAGGCATATCAGAGGTATTGGCGATAAGGACTGTCCTCTGCATCAGGGATTTCCCGGTCTTGGGATCTGTCAGCTCGGGGAACTCGTTTAACACATCGGTCATCTCGTTACCGCGCTCGCCGCAGCCGATATAAACGATGATATCGGCCTCAGCCCACTTGGCCAGCTGGTGCTGGATAACAGTCTTGCCGCTTCCGAAAGGCCCGGGGACAGCTGCCGTGCCGCCCTTGGCGATAGGGAAGAACATATCAACGACTCGCTGTCCGGTGATAAGAGGCATGGTCGGCGGCAGCTTCTTTGCGTAGGGACGGCCGCGCCTTACAGGCCATTTCTGCATCAGGGAGAGCTCCCTGTCTCCATCCGCTGTGGAGACTACTGCCACTGTCTCCTCTACATTGTAGGAGCCTGCGTTGATCTCCTTGATGGTGCCGGTGATACCGACGGGAACCATGATCTTCTGCACGACTACCTCGGTCTCCTGGACAGTACCGATGATATCGCCGGGCTCCACTTCATCCCCGACTTTTGCTGTGGGGACGAAATCCCATTTCAGATCCCTCTTAAGGGAAGGTACCTCAACACCACGCTTAAGGTTGTTGCCGGAAATCTTCATAATGTCATCCAGAGGTCTCTGGATACCATCGTAGATACTGGAGATAAGTCCCGGTCCCAGTTCCACGGACATAGGCACGCCTGTGGACTCCACCGGGCCTCCGGGCTTTAATCCGGAAGTCTCCTCATATACCTGAATGGACGCCTCGTCGCCGTGGATCTCGATGACCTCACCGATCAGTCTCTGATCGCTGACACGGACCACGTCGGACATATTCGCGTCCCGCATCCCGCTGGCAATGACCAGCGGTCCTGCAATTTTCTTAATCGTTCCTTTGCTCATGAAATTTATTTCACTCCTTTATTCTCCGAAGATAATGTCGGAACCAACTGCTTTCTCCACGGACTGTTTCACTCCGCGGACACCCTCGCCCGTGTTCCCGGAAATACCGGGGATCAGGATGATGGCGGGAAGCTTCTGCTCCTTATACCTGCTGATCTCATGCTCCATGCCTGCGGCCAGTCCCTCTGTCACATAAATGACCGCGTAATCGGACTCAGCCATCTTGCGGAGCTTATGTCTGCCTTCCTCCGGGTCGGAAACGGGCACCGTATCCAGACCCAGCGCGGCGAAACCATATATACTGTCATAAGGTCCCATAACTGCTGTCTTATACATACATTACCCTTATCCTTTCCCGGATGGAATCATCGGAAAGTCCGTTAAGCTTTCCGGACAGGATGATCCCAACTGTTTTTATCTCGTTTTCCCTTGCGAGGATGTACGCCACCAGAGGCCCGATGGAGAATACCTCATATTTCTCCTGGCGGAGCATCTGCATCATGTAGTCGTCGCACCAGCGCTCAAAAGCTGAGGGTGACTGACGGAGAGCCTCGGCTGCCTCAGCGAATCTGGCCGAGGAGAGGAACTCCAGTATGGAGTCAAAGCCTGAGGCTGCCGCCTTGGCCAGCCGCTCAGTGTCAATGCCGCCGGTAGGCTGCAGTGCACGATGCATGAACTCCACAGACTTGCCTGTCTTCTGGCAGCGGACTGCAATCTTTATATCAGTCACGGCGACGATGGCCTCCGCATACCTCTTAATCGAATCCTCCTCTGAATCCTTGCCGGCCCGGTCGATGGCGTCCAGGCAGGCCCTGTCGATGATAACGTCGCAGAGCTGGCCGTCGCCGGTGTGGGCCAGGGTCTCAAATGCCTCCTGTGCCGCGGCACCCATATTACCCGGAAGCTTTGCAAAATCCTTCTTGGCCATTATGTCCCGCAGCTCTGTCATGGACGGCTCCGTTCCCTTGTAATAGAAATCATCGTGAAGCTCGCCCAGATAGGCTTCCTTGACGGCTGTCTTCAGATTATGGAATACATTGGGGTATGAGAGCACATCAAAGGTCTCCATGGGGACGCTTAAGGATCTGATAGTCTCCCAGATCTTATCCTCCTCCACAGCCAGTATGGCATCGGCATCCTTTGGCGTGTCCAGTCCGCCCCAGCCCTTGTCAACGACAAAATCCAGTGCCGCCTTATAATCTTTGCACGCCATGAGCTGCTCGATGGTACTCTGGGAAAAGAGCTGTCCCTCCAGTGCCCTGATATACGCAACCGCAAAGGTATATCCCATGTCAGACATCGTCATGCCTCCTTTCCGTAAAGAAGTGCATGTACGGTATCCTGCATCTCATCCCGGCTGGCGTCGAAAATAGCTTTTATGGTGCAATTCTCCTCAATGCCTCCGTAGACGAGTATGAAACCGTTCTCAATATCCCTCCCCGTATCGGAGACGGTAAGAGAACCGCCGGCCTCGGCTGCCGCTGCCTTTATCTTCATCTGATATCCTAAGGGCATGGCGTCAAGATCCGCTTTGGAAAAACAGATCTCTCCGGGCTGGGCCAGCGCATATTTTCTGATCATCTTTTCAAGCATCCCGAAATACGACTTCCTGTCCATGCTGCATATCTTCTCGTAAGCCAGGTCTATGACCTTCGCTATCATGGCCTGCTTTGCGGCCAGGGTCGCGGTGCGGCTGTACAGGTCGTTGGCGGAATGCATACGCTCATCCAGATTCTTCACATCAGCGTCGGCTTTCGCCCGGATGGCCCTGACGGACTTCTCGGTGGCGGCATCTGACTCATCGGCTATGGTCTTCGCCTGGGTCTGTGCCTGATCGATTATCCTGTCGGCCTCAGTCTTTGCCTCGGCAAGAATCTGGTCAACGATTTTATCCAGTCCTGTCATTTCGCTATTCTCCCTTCCTGCTTGAGTCATGCAGTTGGATCCATATAAAAATCCACTGCGTCATTTACCGTGGTTCCGTCAGAGTTTGATAACTACCAGGATGGATACCAGCAGGGAAAGGATGGCGTAGGTCTCAACCATTGCCGGGAACAGCATAGCCTTGGCGAACTGATCAGGTCTCTTGGCAACCAGGCCGATGGAAGCCGCTGAAGCTTTGCCCTGGAAAGTACCGGATACAAGACCTGCAACTGCGATGGGAAGGCAGGCGGCAACTGTCTCAGCACCGGCCTGAATGGTAATGCTGGCAAAATCACCGCTTAAGACGTTCATTCTGGAAAGAACCAGGAATGCAATCAGCAGACCGTAGATACCCTGAGTACCGGGAAGCAGCTCCATGATCAGAACTCTGGTAAATTTGGCGGGATCCTCGGCAGTTACTCCGGCGGCAGCCTGACCGGCAATGCCGCAGCCTCTGGCGGAACCGCATCCTGCAAGTCCTACTGCAAGGGCTGCACCTAAAATGACTAACGCTCCTCCTAAGTTGTTCATAATTTCCATGATAATTCCTCCTTGTAATAAATTACAAAATATACTTTTTAAAGTATTCTCAATAGACAGTCAGATGGGCATGCTTGCATGACC
>JAJPYU010000005.1 GCA_021204765.1 Clostridiales bacterium | reverse complement strand
TGTACCAGACAGACTGCAGCGAGGAAAGGCTGTCGAAGACGTAAAAGGCGTCCCGTCCCTCCTCGGCGATGGCATTGTGGATGTCCATGGTGAAGGATTCAAAGCCCTTATCCGGATCGAAATTCCTGATCTTTAAGCCCGGCCGAGGCGTGAGCAATGGCTCATGGCTGGCGAAACGCATGTATATCAGATTCCTCCCGTCGGCTATTGCCTGCTTTACAAAGAGGTCAGCGAAATATTTAAACTCGCTTAAGTCTGTCACCTGCCAGACCACGTTGTCCCCCAGTCGGATGGAGTCCACCATTTTATCAAGGCCGCTGTGGCCGCTTAAGATTGGATCGTATGCGCTCATGTCTCATTCTCCTTTTTGTATTCTGTCATATAAAGAAAGACGCCACGGAACAATCCGCGGCGCCCTTGCCGAATCATTTATCTCATTTATGTTAATTGTAACAGTTGACAGGTCATTCGTCAACTTTCGATTTTTATTTAACAAGCCCGGGTATGATACCAAAGCAATCGAAAGTGGCAAAATAATCCCTGGGCGTCTCAGCCCGTCTTATCAGCTCATGTGTCCCATCCTCGTGGAGCAGCACCTCCGCTGACCTTAAGCGCCCGTTATAATTGTATCCCATGGAGAAGCCATGAGCCCCCGCATCGTGGATGATAAGGTAATCCCCCATCTCTATCTCAGGCAGCGGCCTGTCAATGGCGAACTTATCACAATTCTCACAGAGCGATCCCACCACATCGTAGTGATGGTCGTGGGGAGCATCTTCCTTTCCCACAACGGTGATATGATGATAGGCACCGTAAATAGCGGGTCTCATCAGGTTCGCCGCGCATGCGTCCACTCCTATATATTCCTTATAGGTATGCTTCTCATGGATGGCCTGTGTGACCAGGCATCCGTAGGGTGCCATCATAAAGCGTCCCATCTCAGTATATATATCCACATCTCCCATGCCCTCCGGCACAAGTACTTCATTATATACTTTCTGCACTCCCGCGCCGATAACCCTGATATCCGCAGGCTCCTCATCCGGCCTGTAGGCCACCCCCACGCCTCCGGAGAGGTTGATGAAATCCATCTTCACGCCGGTCTTCTCCTTTATCTCCACGCAAAGCTCAAAGAGGGTCCGTGCCAGGGTGGGATAATAATCATTCGTCACCGCATTGCTGACCAGGAAAGCATGGATGCCGAAACGCTTCACGCCTTTCTCCTTTAAGATGCGGTAGCCCTCTATGATCTGCTCCTTAGTAAAGCCGTATTTGGAGTCCCCCGGATTATCCATGATGCCATTGCTCAGGCGGTAGAATCCTCCCGGATTGAAGCGCAGGCTCATTGTCTCGGGGAAATCCCCGATCAGATCCTCCAGGTAAGCGATATGGGTGAAATCGTCCAGATTGATAGTGGCTCCTATTTTAGCCGCATAGACGAACTCCTCCGGCGGAGTGTCATTGGAGGAAAACATAATCTCCCCGCCCTTAAATCCCAGGGCATCTGAGAGCATCAGCTCCGTCATGGAAGAACAGTCAGTGCCGCAGCCGTACTCCTGTAAAATCCTGATAAGGAAAGGATTGGGATTTGCCTTCACAGCAAAATACTCGCGAAAACCCGGATTCCAGGAAAAAGCCTCCTGCACCGCCACGGCATTCTCCCTGATTCCCTTTTCATCATAGAGATGAAACGGGGTCGGAACATCCTTTACTATCTCCTCAATCTGCTCCTTTGTGACAAATGTCTTCTTCTGCATAACAATCTCCCTCCTGCCATGTGCCAACTCTGCCTCCCGCACAGATATGCACAACCGGCAGACTTTAAATCGTCTCCTGGCATTTAGCGCAAAGCTAAAGCCGACTGCCATAAGGCAGCCGGC
Organism: Clostridiales bacterium; assembly: GCA_021204765.1. Classification (GTDB taxonomy): domain Bacteria; phylum Bacillota; class Clostridia; order Lachnospirales; family Lachnospiraceae; genus Eubacterium_I. The sequence goes on along the minus strand of JAJPYU010000005.1, from coordinate 3,920 downwards.
TTTTCCTTAAGATACTCCCGCCAGCCGCTTTAGCCGACCAGCTCCTTAATCTTCTCCGCATCGCCCTCCGGCAGACGTCCCTCCGCAATGGATGCCGCCAGCAGGCCTGAGATCTCACCGCCATACCAGAAATCCAGCTCCTCAAGAAGCATATCCCGGCTGTAAGAAATCATGTCCTTCTCAGCGTGTACGTAGGCAGCACGGCCGATGCGATAGGTGCTGATATAGCCCTTATCGGCAATCTTCTTCAAAAATGTAACCATGGTGGTCCTGGCGTAATCCTTGCCAAAAGCCTCCTTCATGCGCACGATCAGCTGCTGGACGGCGATATCCTCATCGGAATCCCATACCAGCTTCATGATCATGGTCTCGCAATCGCTGAGCTCCCTTGCCTGATTCTGTTTCTTCATGATCCTCCTGTCCTTCTCGCCTGCACCTGCCGCCCGGAATGAGGAGCGGACGCCGGTGGGGAGAACTGTTAGTATAAATTTAGGCATGTCCTTAATGTCTATTAGTCACACTAACATAAGGGAGAATTATAAACAACTCATATTTCATTAAGAATTCTTTACGAATTCCTAACTATTCTGTAAATATAATCGTCACAAAGCAGTGCTGCACAGCACAAAACCCAGCGTCTTAACTATACCACAAAAATATTATTGTGGCGACTAAAATTTTCCGAAAAATCCGGACGGACCGGTTACGGCAGAAAGCCGGGCAAAATGCCCGGCTTCTTTAGTGGTTTACGCATTTATTCTACTGTGATGCGGCATTTGTTATACCCTGCGGCGGCGGAACACCACAGCTGCCGCTGCGGCGCAGGCTATTATGATGAGCAGGTATGCGCCGGGATATGCGGCGTCCCCGGTGCTGGTCTCATCAGCCCCGGATGTCTCCCCGTCAGGCTCCGCGTCGGAAATGTCTCCGTTTACATCACCCGCAGGCTCTGTCACACTGTCCGGGGTGCCTTCCTCTGACCCAGTCTCTCCCTCCGGGGTGCCTTCCTCTGTCCCTGTCTCTCCTTCGGGGGTACCTTCCTCTGTCCCTGTCTCTCCCTCCGGGGTGCTTTCCCCTGTACCTGTCTCGTCATCAGGGTTGGAAGGAGTGGGCTCAGGAGTGGGTTCCTCCTCCGCAATGCTGTTCACGAAGCTGATGGAGGTCGTGGTGTAGGCTTCGCCGTCCACTGTGGCCACTGCGGAGATGGTTCCATCGCCGTTGTCGGTGACCACAACCTCTACGGTGTATGTATTGGTATCATATACTATTTCATCATCACTGCCCCTAACCTCGCTGACAGTGTAGGTGTAAGTACCTGTATCATTGAAAGTCAGGTCATTGAAAGTGAATACTCCTGTTCCGTCATTTTTGGCTTCAAGGCTTGTTCCGTCCTCTCCCTCCAGCTTAAAGGTGTATGCTCCTTCTTCGGGCGTGGTTCCGTCGGTCATTGTCTTTATGCCCTGGATGGTCACAGTGGCCGGGGTGACTGAGTATGTGTTGGTGAAGGCCGCCGTCACGGTTTCGTCTGCGACAATGGTTCCGGTTGCCTCAGCGGGGGAAACTTCATATCCGGAATGATCTCCTGTTTCTGTCACGGTATAGCCTGTACCCTCCGGCAGAAGAGTCGCCGTCAGCGACTCGCCTCCTTTCAGTGTTATGGTCGCTGAGCCATTAGTGAAAGTTATTCCTCCGCGTTCGCCGTTAATATCCTCGTTATCCAACGTGATCGTGAATGTAAATTCCTTAGTTGGATCCGCATAATCCCCATCCAGGGTCTTTGATACAGTCAGGCTGCCCACCCCGAGAGTATTTGTCACGGTAAAGCTCAGGTCGTCCCCGGTCGACACGGCTGACTCAGGATCGATCGATGTGCTGTAATGATCCACCGCAGCCTCAGTGACAGAATATGATATCTGTACATACTCCGTGCCCAGCGGATTCCCGTCGCTGTCAAAGGACTCATACACCTTATAATACGGCAGATCCTCGAACTTACAAGTCCAGGTGCCGTCGTCGGTTATAGTCTTGGTTTTATTCTCAACGGTACTGCCGTTTGCTGTTCCCGTCAGCGTAACGGAGACATTTTCAGGGCGAAGCTTGTTTATGTTTTCATAATCCTCCCATTTTACCTCTACATTGACATTGATAAGCTCCGGATCATCGGCAACGATCGCGAACACCCCTCCGGCATAGAGTGAAGCAATATTGGTGCCGTTTAAATTCGTATAATCAGCACCGGTTATGCCGGACAGGGCAGTCGTATCCTGGTATACATTCATTCCGACCCAACCAGCCTCAGTCCTCAGCGGCCAGGTATCATCGGTATCATCATCATAAGAATATCCGAATACGCTGTCAGCATCATGTGTCAGCGAAACTGAAGTGCCGCTGGTAAATGTGCCGGGATCAACATCAAAGGACATCGATGTGTTTTCGGTCATTGTCGCTGTAATATAGGACAGGGTGTCATTGATGTCGTCATCGGAGGCGGATTCATGCATGGTGGCGACAAGGGCTCCTGTGCCCCTGGCTACAGTTATTCCATCCCCCTGCGTACCGGCATTGGCATAGACTCCGCTGTCATCCACCAGCACCCTGACCGGATTCTTATTCGTCCTGTAACCGTCGTGGACAGAAATCTCCAGGACACAGTATGTTCCGTTTTCAAGCCTGTCAAACTCAGCTATCCCATTGGCCTTGACATAACTGTTTGATGCCGTAGTATCTGTCTGTACAGGGTTGATGGTGTAAGAGGAGCCCCCTGCCGAGACGGATATGGTCCCATCAGCATTTATCTTATAAGTTCCGGTGCTTCCTCCATTTACCGATGCGGTCCCATCATTTTCAGAATCATCTTCATCATCAGTATATGGTGTCAGGGAGATAAGCGTACTGTTGTCATCGGCCACATAATACACAGTTCCTTCTATTTCCGAGACCTTATAAAGCCCGAAAACAGCTCCGTTCATGGCAGTACCCTCATTATCAGTCTTGCGGACATAGAGGGTGTTGTTGATATCCGGATACTCGATGTCGGAGGCGTAGGCTGTGGAGAAATTATACGTGACATCATTCACCGTATCATTGTATCCACCGGCCTCAGAGGTGTTTGCGGAAGTAATCCCGCTGATGGAATCAGCCGTACTGTAGTAATACGCTACCTTATACTCCGCATCGCTATCATTGTTCAACATAAAGTCATATTTACTGATATCTCCCGGGAGATGGTTGACATAGGTCTGCATATCCCCGGAGTCAGAGTCATAGGAAAATACCAGGTCGCCGCCATCAATGGAAGCCTGGTTTTTGGCGGCCGTGACTATTGACTCCATATCTGAGCCTGACACTACATGATAACCGTAGGTATCCGTGCCGTAGACCGGGTACCAGCTGCCGTTCTCTTTTTTCAGAGCCACGGCGAACAGGGTTCCATTGACGGATCCTTCATTTCCGGCAGTGTAGTAATCCACTTTCTCACTGTTTGCCGTGATCACTGAGGGTGCCCTCACCCGGATGCTGGGCGTGACCCAGACACCGGTGGTGTAAGAATCTTTCGCGTTTGCCAGAGTCATGAGATTCAAGCTGTCCGAGAACTTCAGCAATACATCATCAGCAATATTCCTGTACCCGGACGGCACACTTATCTCCCTGAGATAGAAATGATCCCCGAAAAGTTCTTTCAGTTCCGTCAGGGAATAATATGCCCCGTCACTGTTCTCGAAATCAATCCTCCCATCCTCTCCGGTGGTACCTTTATAGAGAGCCTTCAGGACGACATCGTCACTGGAATCGCAGATATTTCCATCCTCATCATAATGATATCCGTCCACAGTCGCAGCCAGCTTTTCAGCCACCGCGGATGATGTCATCGTACTGCTCTCTGTTTTATAATTGCCGTCACTGTCCGCGGCATACAATGC
>JAJPYU010000007.1 GCA_021204765.1 Clostridiales bacterium | reverse complement strand
CTCGCAAACAAGAGTCTGAACATCTGCTGCTTCACGGGCAAAATCAAATGCCCTTCCCCCGAAACGGAGGGACAAGAACGTACCCAAGGATCCCAACGAGAAGAACATCGCAGTCATGCTGATCACCGACAAGGCTCTGCTGATCCTGATTATCGGGACGATATTCCTGCTGCTGACCCAGCTGACCATGCAGTCCATGGCAAACTACGTGTTCCCGAACTACTATGGCGGCCTTATGGCAGATCCTTCTGTTGCCACTACGGCCCAGTCCATGACCAGCCTGATTGGCTGCGTATTCATGATCATCATCGCCTTCTTCGCACCGAAGCTGGTGCTGAAGTTTGGTAAGAGAGAGCTGGCTTTCGTGTCCCTGTTCGCCGGTGCGGCCTTCTTCCTGATCACCTACATCGTACATCCGACAAATGTATGGGTGTTTGTGATATTCCAGATCCTGGCCTATGTATGTTTAGGAGCATTCAACTCCATCTGCTTCGCCATGATCATCGATGTTATAGATAACGCCGAGCTGAGAAACGGCAGACGTGATGACGGCAAGTACTACGGCGTGTATTCCTTTGCCCGTAAGCTTGGCCAGGCTCTGTCCTCCCTGCTTTCCGGAGCTCTTTTGACAGCCATTGGATATACTGCTGAAACAGCATTTGATCCCGTCGTCACCGGCAAGATATTTATGCTGGCTACACTGATCCCGGCCATCGGCTTCGCCATCTCCGGTGTGTTCCTGTTCATCTATCCTCTGAAGAAGAAGGTCGTAGATGCCAACGCTGTCAAGCTGGATGAGATGCATGCGGCTGAGAAGCAGAATGAGAATCAGTGATGTCTGTTGACAGATCTGTAAAATCAAGTTAATTTTAATGAGGGCGTCTGCGGCTTTGCGCTGCAGGCGTTCTCTGCGAAAAAGAAAGGAATTCGAAGATTGTAGATGATACCTGGGGTTGCAAGATAGCGGTGGCGCTCATGTCAGCAACGGATCAAAATGGATTGCGGGAGCCTGTGGAGCGCAGCAATCAGTGGTATCATGGATTTAGGAGGTTTTAATGAGCATTACAGTAAAAAATGACTATCGCTATGCCATAGCCTGTCCAACAAGCATGGGGGTGCGTCTCACACCTGAGAACCGTATGGCAGTGGCAGGCAGCACCCGCTTTTATCTCACTTCCACCAGCGCCGAGACCAATGTGCTGAATGTGGCCTCATCCCTGGGAAAGCAGTGTCTCGCCATGACAAAGTATGTGGAGGGCAGCCCCATAGCGGCCTTTATCCGGGCGCAGCTTCGGGCCAGGAATATTGACAGTGTGGGCGCAACGGTCCCTCAGGGAGGCCCCTGGGGATACAGGCATCAGTTCAACATCGCTGATTCCGGTTTCGGTCTCCGCGCTCCCCGAGTCTGGAATGACAGGGCAGGCGAGGTGGGCAGGACGCTTTCTGCTGACGATTTTGACCTGGACCAGATCTTTAATAAAGACGGCGTGGGCATTTTGCACATTTCCGGACTGATCGCGGCCATGAGCTCCGAGACCACACGCTGCTGTCAAAAGATCGCGAAGGCAGCCAAAGCTGCCGGGACGCTGATCTCCTTTGACTTAAACTACCGTGCCACTTTCTGGAAGGGTAGGGAGGAGGAACTTTCTGCCGCTTTCCATGAGCTGGCTTCCATCACCGATATCCTCATCGGAAATGAGGAGGATTTCCAGCTCTGCTTAGGGTTTAAGGGACCTGAGGCGGGAGGAAAGGATCTGACTGACAAGATAGAGGGCTTTAAGGGCATGATCTCCCAGGTAAAGGAGAAATACCCCAATGCGAAGGTATTTGCTACGACCTTAAGGCAGGTCATCTCCGCAAATGAGCATCTCTGGGGAGCGATCCTCTTAGCAGATGATGAGTGGCAGGTTGTTGAGCCCAGGCTTATACAGGTCATGGACCGCATTGGCGGCGGCGACGCTTTCACCGGCGGACTGTTATACGGTATCTTACAGTCCTGGAACTGGCAGGATTGCCTGCATTTCGGCTGGGCCTCCGGAGTCATGGCGGCATCAAGCCTCAATGATTACGCAGAACCTGCTGACGAGAAGCAGCTCTGGGATATCTATGCAGGAAATGCACGCGTTCAGAGATGACATTCCGTTGAAGCAGAACAGTACAGATATATAACGATGCATGAATCAAAAGCTTTATTTTAGTTGGTTTGTGTTTTGGCGGATGACTCATACATCGACATTATACATAAAATGAAGAAAGAAGGATTTTTTAGTATGAAGAAAGCTGATATAGGCCTGATCGGCCTGGCCGTCATGGGTGAGAACCTGGCCATGAATATGGAGTCCAGGGGCTTCACTGTGGCGGTATTTAACCGCACTACCTCCAAGGTGGATGCTTTTGTGGGGGGACGCGGCGCCGGAAAGAATTTCATCGGCTGCCATTCCCCCGAAGAGCTCATTGAGAATCTGGAAAAGCCCAGGAAGGTCTTTATGATGGTGAAGGCCGGCCAGGCTGTAGATTCCACCATCGAGCAGCTGCTCCCCTTAATGGAGCCCGGGGATGTCATCATCGACGGCGGCAACTCTCATTTCCCTGATACAATTCGCAGGACTGAGTATGTGGAGAGCAAGGGGCTTCTCTATGTTGGTACCGGAGTCTCCGGCGGCGAGGAGGGAGCTTTAAAAGGCCCCAGCATGATGCCCGGAGGCAGCCCTGCGGCCTGGCCTCTGGTAAAGCCCATCTTCCAGGCTATATGCGCGAAGGTGGAGGACGGATCCCCCTGCTGTGACTGGGTTGGAGAGAACGGTGCCGGCCATTTTGTGAAGATGGTGCACAACGGCATAGAGTATGGTGACATGCAGCTTATATGCGAGGTCTACCAGTTGATGAGAGACGGACTTGGCATGACCAACGACGAGATGCACCAGGTATTCGCGGACTGGAATAAGACTGAGCTGGACAGCTATCTGATAGAGATCACCCGTGACATCCTGGCTTACAGGGATGAGAATGGCGAGGCCACCGTGGATCACATTCTGGATACCGCAGGGCAGAAGGGCACCGGCAAATGGACCGGAATAGCGGCCTTGGATGAAGGCGTGCCCCTTACCCTTATCGGCGAGGCTGTATTCGCCCGCTGCCTCTCAGCCATGAAGGACGAGAGACTGGAAGGAGCGGCATGCTATCCTCATGAGATACCGAAGTTTGAGGGAGATAAGGCTGAATTTCTTGAGAAAATGCGCAAGGCCCTCTACGCCAGCAAGATAATATCCTACGCCCAGGGCTACACCCTGATGCGCACGGCGGCAAAAGACTACGGCTGGAATCTTAACTACGGCGGCATCGCCCTGATGTGGAGAGGCGGCTGTATCATCAGAAGCGTCTTCCTCGGCAAGATCCGCGAGGCCTACGAGAAGAACCCGGACCTCACGAATCTCCTCCTTGATGACTATTTCTCCGAGACCATAAAGTCTCTGGTTCCCGCCTGGCGGGATGTGGCAGCCTACGCCATGAAAGCCGGCATCCCCATGCCTGCCATCACCTCAGCCCTGAACTACTTTGACGGATACACTACCGTCTGCCTGCCGGCAAACCTCCTCCAGGCCCAGCGGGACTACTTCGGAGCCCACACTTACGAGCGCCTGGACGCTCCCCGGGGCCAGATGTTCCACACGAACTGGACCGGACATGGAGGAAATACGGCAGCAGGCACATATAACGCATAGAAAGGAGACGCGTCATGAAGCTTCCTATTAACACAGATTTAAGCGGCAAAGTCGCCGTGGTCACCGGCGCCGGCGGCGTCCTCTGCGGCATGTTCGCAAAGGCACTGGCCTCTGCCGGTGCAAAAGTAGCAGTATTGGATTTGAATTTAGAGGCCGCAGATAAAATTGCCTGCGCCATCAGCGAGGACGGCGGCACTGCCAAAGCCTACTCCTGCAACGTCCTGGATAAGGAGATCCTTGAGGCCTGCCACGAGCAGGTATTAGCCGACCTGGGTCCCTGCGACATCCTTTTAAACGGAGCAGGCGGAAACAACGCCAAAGCTCAGACAGATGACGAGTACTTCGCCCCGGAGCATCTGGATGACGATACCAAGACCTTTTTCGACCTGGATGCCTCAGGCGTGGACTTCGTATTTCGCCTGAATTTCGCGGGTACCCTGCTTCCCACCCAGGTCTTTGCAAAGGACATGATAGGCCGCGAGGGCTGCAACATCATCAACATTTCCTCTATGAATGCCTACACGCCCCTCACCAAGATCCCGGCCTACTCCGGAGCCAAGGCTGCCGTATCCAACTTCACCCAGTGGCTGGCTGTTCATTTCTCAAAAGTGGGCATCAGGGTAAACGGCATTGCCCCGGGATTTTTCTCCACAGCCCAGAATAAGGCGCTGCTCTGGAATGCTGACGGTACGCCTACAGCTCGTACAGGCAAGATCCTGGCCGCCACGCCTATGGAGCGTTTCGGAGAGCCTGAGGATCTTATCGGGAGTCTGCTCTTTCTGTTAAACAATGAGGCTGCCGGATTTATCACCGGGGTGGTGATCCCCGTGGACGGAGGATTCTCAGCCTACAGTGGGGTGTAACTATGCAACTATCCGCATATGATAAAGATGATCGGGGACTTTCATGTGAGGAGATAAAAAGTCTTCTCGTTCAGTCCCTGGGGGAGAATATATATAAAAAGGTTCTGATCATCCCGCCGGATTTTACCAGATTTCATTCAAACGCGGGACTGATTACGAACCTGTACTATCATTTACTGACTGATCAGGGAACAGAGGTGGACATACTTCCCGCCCTGGGCACCCATGTGCCGGTGACGAGGGAGCAGGCAGAGGTCATGTTTGGGGACGTGCCCTTTGAGAAACTGATCCCCCACAACTGGCGCACAGACACGGTCCGCCTGGGGGAGGTGCCCGCCTCCTACCTGGAGGAGGTCACGGAGGGACTCTGGCATGACCCGGTGAGCGTGGAGATAAACAAGCTGGTCATGGATACCTCCTACGACCTGATACTCTCAGTGGGACAGGTGATGCCCCACGAGGTCATAGGCATGGCGAACCATGCTAAGAACCTCTTTGTCGGAGTTGGCGGCAGTGACATGATAAACAAATCCCACATGGTGGGAGCCGTCTACGGCATGGAGAGGATGATGGGCCGGGATCATACCCCGGTCAGGAAGATTTTTGACTACGCCCTGGAGAAATATTTATCAGACAGGCCCATTGTATTTGTGCTTACCGTCTGCACCGCGCCGGAAAATGTCATTCACACCCACGGACTTTTTATTGGTGACACCAGAAAGACCCTGGAGGATGCCATAGCCCTGACTCAGCAGAAGAACCTGACTTTCGTGGAGACAGGCATTAAAAAGTGCGTGGTCTATCTGAACCCGGAAGAGTTCCACACCACCTGGCTGGGGAATAAGTCAGTATACCGCACCCGCATGGCCATAGCCGACGGCGGTGAGCTCATAGTCCTGGCACCGGGAGTGGAGGGCTTTGGCGAGGATCCACAGGTGGACACGCTTATAAGAAAGTATGGCTACCGGGGCCGCCTCCACACACTGGAGGAGTTCGAGAAGCCGGAGAATACCGATCTCAGGGAAAATATGGGTGCTGCGGCTCACTTAATCCACGGATCCTCCGACGGGCGCTTTACCATCACCTACGCAGTGAAAAATATTTCCAAAGAGGAGATAGCGGGGGTGGGATTTATTCCTGCGGACTACGATGAGATGGCGGCAAAGTACGACCCGGAGAAGCTCGCGCCCGGGTACAACACGGTGGATGGGGAGGAGA
>JAJPYU010000070.1:4059-5852 GCA_021204765.1 Clostridiales bacterium | reverse complement strand
GTGCAGATCACGGATGGTGTTCTCTACGTAAATGGTGAAATGTTCGACGAGCAGGACACAGAGGCCATTGAGAACGCCGGCCTGGCGGAGGATCCGATCACTATGGGCGACGACGAGTACTTCGTTATCGGAGATAACCGGAATAATTCCGAGGACAGCCGTTATGCAAATTTCGGAAACGTAAAAGAGGAATATATAGCAGGGAAAGCCTGGTTCTATTACGGAGCGATCAACAAATTGGGACGTATAAGATGATAATGATGATACCAGGGCCAAATAGGGCTGAAACGGATGCCTGCATCCATTTATAGGTCTTTGGCCTCCGCTGCCGCTCCGGCCGACTGCAGACACGGGTGCCACCGGCACTCAGCAGCCCATGGTATTATATGGGAGGTACATATGCACATTCAGTGGTATCCGGGTCATATGACCAAAGCGAAGCGTCAGATGCAGGAGGACATAAAGCTCATAGACCTTGTCATTGAGCTGGTGGACGCCCGCATTCCCTTAAGCAGCCGGAACCCGGACATAGACGAGCTGGGAAAGAATAAATACAGGCTGATCCTTTTAAATAAGGCAGATTTGGCTGACCCCGGGAAAAATAAGCTCTGGAGGGCCTATTTTAAGGATCAGGGCTTTTTCGTCGTGGAGATAGACGCAAGAAAACGCACCGGGATGAAGCTGATACAGGACACTATCATGGAGGCCTGTAAAGAGAAGATAGAGCGGGATTTAAAGCGCGGCATCAAGAACCGTCCCGTGAGAGCCATGGTGGTTGGTATTCCCAATGTGGGCAAATCCACTTTTATCAACACATTTGCGGGTAAGGCCTGCACAAAAACCGGGAACAAGCCGGGAGTCACCAAGGGAAAGCAGTGGATACGCCTCAACAAATCCGTTGAGCTTCTCGACACGCCGGGTATACTCTGGCCCAGGTTCGATGATGATGCGGTGGGGACGCGTCTGGCCTTCATCGGGTCTATAAATGACGATCTGGTAAATACCGAAGAGCTGGCTATGGAGCTCATCGAATTCCTCATGAGTGAATATCCGGGAGCCTTGTCCGGACGTTATCATATAGAGGAGGGCGGAACGCCGGCGGAAATGCTCATGGCTGTCGCAGAGGCCAGACATTTCCTTAAAAGCGGGGGAGAGGTGGATTATTCCCGCAGTGCGGCACTGGTGGTCGATGAATTCCGCAGCGGAAAATTAGGGCGGATTACTTTGGAAGTACCCTGATCAGGCGGCCGGAAAACGTTCGCTGAGTACCGATGGAGATCCGATTGGTCTGCGATCGAAGCATTTGAACCCATAATCCATCTGTGATGAGATAATAGTAAAGGATGATCCCTCGTAGTGAATGAAAAAACGATCAGCAGTATAAAAGCTCAGTTAAAGGCAGCCCCGGATAGTGAACTTATAGATTTTATCCGGGAGTACGAAAATGATCCGCGAGGGGGAGTAATGTCGCTGGTAGCCCAGGCCCGAAAGCGGCAGGAGCGGCTTGCTGCGGAGATGGAGCGGATAGAACGGCTGCGCATTTATGAGGATAAATACTCTGACTATAAATTTATCTGCGGCATAGATGAGGTGGGGCGGGGTCCCTTAGCCGGCCCGGTGGCTGCGGCGGCCGTGATACTGCCAAAGGACTGCCGCATTCTGTATATAAATGATTCCAAGAAACTTTCCCCGAAGAAGAGAGAAGCACTGTACGATGTGATAATGGAGGAGGCTCTGTCTGTGGGAATCGGAATGGCCAGTCCACAGAAGATAGATGAGATAAATATCCTCCA
>JAJPYU010000070.1:0-3959 GCA_021204765.1 Clostridiales bacterium | reverse complement strand
TCCACCGCAGGAGCTTTATCGGGCACTTCGTTTAAAATAAGTCATGTGATTTGAGAGAGAAGGAAGCGTGATCTATGCAGAATAACAGACAAGTCGGCACCGCATATGAGGAGAAAGTGACCGGGTGGCTTACACAACATGGGTACCGTATCCTGGAAAGGAATTTCAGGTGTAAGCTGGGTGAGATTGATATTATCGCCCAGAGGGGACGGATCATCTCTTTCGTGGAGGTAAAGTACCGCAAGAGTGACAGCTGCGGGATCCCTGCCGAGGCGGTGGATCATCGGAAACAGGTGCGCATCAGTAATGTGGCTTCGTATTTTCTGTACATCAGGCATTATCCCTACGATATGCCCTGCCTGTTTGATGTTGCGTCTGTCACACCGGATGGTATTGAATATATAGAGAATGCGTTTTCTTACTGCGGAAATTTTGCAAGGTGAAAACAGGGATTGGCAGGCTTATGTCCGACATCGTTGAGTGAGACTTACTGTGAAAGAACTGTCTTTCACAGCTGTTTGTGCCGCCAACAGAAGGCGGCAGAATGGAAATTTTTATGAGTATAAATTTACTGAGAAGATCAGATGCGGGCAGGGAAATAATTTCTGTGGAGTACCACGTCCTTGGGAATGGTGAAAAAGTCCCTCTGCTCGTGTTTCCCGACCTTAAGGAGACCGGGATGGTGAAGCACTGCTTTACGACACGTATGGGCGGCGTCAGTGACGGCATATTCTCGACTTTGAACCTGAGCTTTACACGCGGCGACGATTACGCTGCAGTGAGAGAGAACTACCGCCGTGTCGCCGAGGCGATGGGTGTGGATCTGAACAGGATGGTCTGTTCGCATCAGACTCACACCACGAATGTGCGGGTCGTCACAGGGGAGGACGCCGGAAAGGGAATCACTGTGACAAGGGACTATGAGGATGTGGACGGGCTTATCACTGACGTGTCGGATCTGACGCTGGCACTTTTTTTCGCAGACTGTGTGCCGCTGTATTTTGTGGATCCGGTGCATCGTGCCATAGGGTTGTCCCACTCAGGCTGGCGCGGCACAGTGAACCGCATGGGAGAGTGCACCCTTAAAGCTATGTCTGCGGCTTACGATACCCGCCCCGGGGACGTCATCTGTGCTATTGGACCTTCCATCTGCCAGTCATGTTACGAAGTCAGCGCAGATGTGGCGGATCAGTTCGCTTCCGCTTTCCCCGGCCATGAGAAAGAAATCCTTGCATTTCACGGCACTGATGCCGACGGCGGGAGCAAATATTCTCTTGACCTCTGGAAGGCCAATGAGATCATCCTCCTCGACGCAGGCATCACACCCGACCATCTTTCAGTTACAGACATCTGCACCTGCTGTAACTCTGATATATTATTCTCACACAGGGCATCTCATGGTAAGCGGGGCAATCTTGGAGCATTTCTTTCCTTGTTATAATACGTCTGACAGTGAAAATGAGCCTGCGTAAGATAATCTCGTTCCCATCGAATCATTTCCTTTGAGGTGGGAATGATTTGGGTTATCTTACGCAGGCTTTACACAACTTTTTTCCTGTTTTTCAGTCATCATCCACGATCGTGTAGACTGACCTCTTACGTGCCATTGCGTCGCTGTCCAGATACTCATCGTAGGTGGTCACCTTGTCTATGAATGTCCCGCCGGGGAGGAACTCTATGATGCGGTTCGCTGTGGTCTGGACTATCTGGTGATCCCGGGATGCGAAGAGCAGTACGCCGGGGAACTTGATAAGCCCGTTATTTAAGGCCGTGATGGACTCCATATCCAGATGGTCTGTGGGTTCATCGAATATCATCACATTGGCCCCCTCTATCATCATCCGGGAGAAGAGCACCCTCACCTTCTCACCTCCGGAGAGCACCCGCATCTTTTTTACGCCGTCCTCACCGGGAAAGAGCATGCGGCCAAGGAAGCCTCTCACGTAGGTGGCATCCTTTATCTCCGAGTACTGGGTCAGCCAGTCGGCGATTGCCAGGTCGGTGTCGAATATCCTCGTATTGTCCTTGGGGAAGTAGGACTGGCTGGTGGTAACTCCCCACTTGTAGCTGCCCTCATCCGGCTCCATCTCGCCCATGAGGATATTAAAGAGGGTGGTCTTGGCTATCTCGTTGCTGCCCACGAAAGCTATCTTGTCCTCCCGGCCCACGATAAATGATACATTGTCCAGGATCTTCACACCGTCTATGGTCTTACTTATCCCCTCCACAGTCAGCACTTCGTTTCCTATATCCCGCTTGGGGCGGAAATCGATGTAAGGGTATTTCCGGCTGGAGGGCCTTATCTCATCCAGTTCTATCTTCTCCAAAGCTTTCTTTCTGGAAGTGGCCTGGCGGGACTTGGAGGCGTTGGCGGAGAAGCGGGAGATGAATTCTTTCAGCTCCTTTATCTTTTCCTCCTTTTTCTTATTGGCCTCCTTCATCTGGCGTATCATCAGCTGGCTGGACTCGTACCAGAAGTCATAATTCCCGGCGTAGAGCTGTATCTTCGCATAGTCGATGTCCGCGATGTGGGTGCAGACCTTGTTAAGGAAATACCTGTCGTGGGAGACCACAATGACGGTATTGTTGAAGTTTATCAGAAACTCCTCCAGCCAGGCGATGGCGTCGAGATCCAGGTTATTCGTAGGCTCATCCAAAAGAAGTATGTCCGGATTCCCGAAAAGGGCCTGTGCCAGCAGGACCTTCACCTTGATGGAACCGTTTAAATCCTTCATTATGGAATAGTGCAGATCGGAGTCGATGCCCAGGCCGTTAAGAAGAGTAGCGGCATCGGACTCGGCGTTCCAGCCGTCCATGTCGGCGAACTCGGCCTCCAGCTCACTGGCCCGGATACCGTCCTCGTCGGAGAAGTCCTCCTTCATATATATGGCGTCTTTCTCCTTCATGATCTCATAGAGCCTCTCATTTCCCAGTATCACCGTGTCCAGGACAGAGTAGTCGTCATACTTGAAGTGGTCCTGCCTGAGGTAGGAGAGACGCTGCCCCGGGGTGATGAACACGTTCCCGCTGGTGGGCTCCAGTTGCCCGTTTAAGATATTTAAAAAGGTGGACTTGCCGGCGCCGTTGGCTCCGATAATGCCGTAGCAGTTCCCCTCGGTGAATTTGATGTTCACGTCCTCAAAGAGGGCTTTCTTGCCGAATCTTAAGCTGATATTATTTGCGCTGATCATGTCGTCTGTCTCCTTGCTGCAAAAATCCTGAAAATTTTCCTTTGATCTGAACCTGACTGATGATTAAAATGTCGTAATCAGAACTCAAACAGATTCAGCCCCACTTCATCGCTGTATTTCCGACCCACTTCACCGTCAATGATATGTATAACTATCTCTGCCGTGGCACTGACCACTGCGCGGTTTAAGTGGCCGCCGAATACATTCCCCTTTACGTCCCCGGCGCTCATGTGGACGTGAAGATAGGGTCTGTCCTCCTGGCGGGACAGGGTCCCGGTCAGGGATGAGATCTCAAAGTAGCCCTCAAAATCATTGGAGTGATACTGCTTTTCTGCGGTGTAAAATACACCAGTGGTAAAAGAGTTAATAGCTCCCAGACCGCTGATCCCTGCCAGCATGATATCTTCCTTATCTGCCAGAAAAAGCAGGGATGCGCAGATCTCCTCGCCCGGATCCAGTCTAAGTATTATGTCGTTTCCAAAACGTCTGTATTCCATAGCCTGTAACCTCGTTTATCATTTTACTGTTACGGCCGCCGCAGGATGGCAGCCGCCCGGTAAAGTATATATTTTCTCAGAAAAATAAGCAATAGTTTTTTGTGACAATACGTGCTATCATGTAGACAATAGTTACCGTGTGAAAGTAACGGGCAATAAGATCCGGAAAAAGGCGGCGCATGAAAAAGTTCGGGACAGAGGTGAAGTATTAGGACTTCAAAACGAAATATCAAGGCAAAAGGCCGGCCTCATCTGATGATATCCGGTTAAA
>JAJPYU010000260.1 GCA_021204765.1 Clostridiales bacterium | reverse complement strand
GGCCTCCACGATGCTGGGCGCCAGCGGGGGCTGCACCTTCAGGAGAGTGATACTGCCGGAGGTGACCCCGGCCCTTTTGGTGGGCTTCGGTCTGGCCCTGGCCCGGGGGATAGGAGAGTACGGCAGTGTCATCTACATTTCCGGGAACAGCGAGAAAAACGGGACCCAGGTGGTCTCCTACGTCATAATGCAGAAATTAAATTCCGGCAGCGCGGACTATGAGGGAGCGGCGGCCATCGCCCTGATACTTCTCATCATTTCTTTCGTGCTGCTCTTTGTCATCAACATGATACAGCTGGCGGCGGCCCGCCGGACGAAGTAGGAGGTGGCAGGCATGGAAACGAAACAGTTAAAGGAAATGAGCAAAAAGGGAAAAAGGACGGCTCTCATCCTTATCATACTGGGCGCGGCCTTTTTCGTCATAATGCTGGTACTGCCCCTTATAGCGGTCATTTTCCGCTCCTTAAAGGATGGGCTGCAGCTGTACCTCTCGGCAATAACGGCGAAGAACACCCTCTCCGCCTGGAAAGTGACGCTCATCGCCACGGCCGTCGCCCTGGTGGTGAACACTTTCTTCGGTCTCTGCGCCTCCTGGCTGCTGACAAAATTTGAGTTTAAGGGCAGGCAGGTGCTGGGCACACTGATAGATATCCCCTTCTCCATCTCCCCGGTCATAGCCGGACTGGCCTTTATCATGACCTTTGGCAGGATGGGCTGGGCGACGCCTCTCATCAACTGGCTGAATGGGATATTCGGGACGGATGTGCAGTTGGTATTTTCCGTGCCGGGAGTGGTGCTGGCCACTATCTTCGTCACCTTCCCCTTCGTATCCAGGGAGCTGATCCCGGTGATGCAGGCCCAGGGAAACAGCGAAGAGGAGGCCGCGGCCATGATGGGTGCCAAAGGATTTGCCATTTTCAGGAAGGTCACCTTCCCCCACATCAAGTGGACCCTGGTCTACGGCATGATACTCTGTACCGCCAGGGCTTTGGGAGAGTTCGGTGCGGTCTACGCGGTGTCCAAGGCCAGAGGCCAGACCTTCACCCTGACCCTGGAGGTGGATGCCCTGTACATGTCGGGGACGGCGGACTCCATCACCCAGGCTTTTGCCGTGTCATCCCTGCTGGTGCTCATGGCGATCGTGATCCTGATAGTGAAGCAGATAGTCGAGTATCGAGGAGCCAGCAAGGAGAAAGCCTGACATGACGCGGGCATGATCCGGAGAGAAGAAAACCTGCCGTGGCATGAGGGGGCAGGTTCGGATGCAGCCCTGGCGCAATCATCAGCGTCATGATAAAGTAAACGGAGGATGACTTCTATGTATGTAGAGTTGGAAAATATTACAAAAAGATTCGGTAAATTCGAGGCGGCGAAGGATATCTCTTTCGGCGTGGAGGAAGGGAAAATGGTGGCGCTACTCGGTCCCAGCGGCAGCGGCAAGACCACTATCCTGCGTATCATTGCCGGACTGGAGCATCAGGACGAGGGGAATGTCATCATTCAGGGCAAGAACGTGAACAACGTCCCTGCCGGTGAGAGAGGCATAGGTTTCGTCTTCCAGAATTACGCACTTTTTCGCTATATGACAGTCTATGACAATATAGCTTTTGGCTTAAAGGTCCAGAAAAAGAGCAAGAGCGAGATAGATGACCGCGTCACCAAACTGGTGCAGCTGATAGGCCTCACCGGCCTGGAGAAAAGGTATCCCAACCAGCTCTCCGGAGGACAGAGGCAGAGGGTGGCTTTCGCCAGGGCCATAGCCCCGAATCCGGGACTTTTGCTTCTGGATGAGCCTTTTGCGGCCATTGACGCGAAGATCAGGAAGGAGCTTCGAAGCTGGCTTAAGCAGATGATACGCCGGGTGGGCATCACCAGCATTTTCGTCACCCACGACCAGGATGAGGCCGTGGAAGTGGCCGATGAGATATTGGTATTAAACGAGGGAAAGATAGAGCAGATGGGAAATCCCCTGGACATATACAAGAATCCCCGGACTTCCTTTGTGGCACAGTTTATCGGCAGCTCCGCAGTCCTGGACAATATCCATACCTTAAAAGGATTTGAAAATGTCCCCAAGGACAAGCAGGTGGTGGTGCGCCCTGAGTTCGTGGAGGCTTTCAAGAGCGACAATGAGAAATACCACGACCTGATCCCCGATGCGGAGTCCGGAGTCATCACGGAGATCGCTTTCAGGGGCAGTTATCTGGAAGTCACTCTCGACGTAAACGGCATCACAGTCAGCACAAACCGCTCCCTGGAGCGCCGTCCCGTAGAGATCGGGGAGCAGATGTGCGTTCTTATACACCGTGTCTGCATACTTGACGAAGACCGAACTCGGATATATATTAATAAGAGATTGGAGGGCATCGACCTGGAGGCTCTCTAAAGACCTTGCAGTAAAGGAGGTGAGCCTCTTGAAGCCCAGCCATTCCGTGAATCAGCGAGTTACTGACTTTTCCCAGATGGATCCGGAGATGATCTTTGTGCAGCTCAAGACCACTGAGGAGGGTCTGACAGACGACACGGCAGAAAAGTACCGCAAGCGTTACGGTGAAAACATCCTGGTGGGCCAGAAAAAGACTACGGCTCATCTCATTCGCATATCTTTTTTTAACAATTTTTCCATTATACTTCTACTTTTGGCAGTCATCTCATTCTTCACGGATTTCGTGTTTGCCGCAAATTACAGCAGGAATATCATTACCTTTGTTATCATCATAGCGATGCTGGTGGTAAGCGGGACCATCCGACTTACCAGAGAGATTAAGGCAAAGCATGTCACCCAGCAGCTGCTGAAGCTGGTACACACTACAGTGCGTATCCTGAGGAACGGCCAGTGGCATGAGAGATCCTCTGCCGAGCTGGCAGTGGGAGACATACTGCGTCTTGATGCCGGAGACCGGGCTCCTGCGGATATCCGTATATTGAGGGCAGGGGATTTCTTTGTCTCTCAGTCCGTCATTACAGGTGAGAGCGGTGTGTTTGAGAAGACGGCGGACGCTCTGGATGGGCGGCCGGAAAGCTTTGATGGGTATACCAACACGGTATTTTGCGGCTCAAACGTCATCGGGGGCTGGTGCGAGGGCGTGGTTGCGGCTGTGGGGGATGACACCCTTTACGGAGGTTTTTCACGGGAAAAGAGCAGCTGCAAGAACAGCTTTGACAGAGGCGAAAATGCTGTGGCCTGGACGCTGATCCGCTTTATGGTGATCCTTGTGCCCATTGTCTTTGTGGCCTCAGGCCTGACAAAGGGCAACTGGCTGGAGGCATTCGTATTTGCCCTCTCTGTTGCCATTGGGCTGACACCGGAGCTTTTGCCCATGGTCATCACCTCCTGTCTGGTAAAGGGAAGCTTCCTTATGGGCAGGAAGCAGACTATAGTAAAAAATACCAATGCCATGCAGAGTTTTGGCAGCATGGATATGCTTTGCGTGGACAAGACCGGAACCCTTACCAGCGACAGGCTGCTTCTGGAATATTACATGGATATCCTGGGAAATGAGAGTCGGGAGACCCTGGATGCCGCATATATAAACAGTGCCTATCACACCGGTGTGGCTAATCATCTGGATCGGGTTATCCTGACTGCCTCTAACATGCCGGGAGAATTCAAACATTTCTCCGGACTTCTGGAACGCGTAAAGAAGCTGGATGAGCTGCCTTTCGACTACGACAGGAAATTTGCCAGTGTGCTGGTGGAAAGTGGAGGCTTAAAGGCTTTGCTGGTAAAGGGCGGCGTGGATCACGTAATAGCCCGCTGCGATTTTGTATCATACCGGGGAGAGCGCCACATGATAGGCGACGATGCGGATATCAGTGTCCACGAGGTGGTGGACGAGATGTTGGAGGAGGGCATGAAAGTGCTGGCGGTGGCGGCGAAGCCCATGGATAAGAGCACGGTGCTGCCTGAGGATGAGTACGGGATGACGCTGATAGGATTCCTGGCTTTCTTCGACGGACCGAAGCAGAGTGCCGCCAGCGCCATAGATAAGCTTAAGGGACTTCATATAGGGATAAAGGTACTGACAGGAGATCACGAGGAGGTGGCTGTCTCCATCTGCCGCCGTCTTGGGATACCCACGGATCAGGTAATGACCGGAGCCCGCTTCGCTGAGCTTGACGAAAATGACAGGCCCATGGCTGTGGAGAGAACGGAGATTTTTGCCGAGCTCGCTCCCCGGCAGAAGTCGGAGATAGTGGGGATACTGCAGGATAACGGTCACAGTGTCGGTTTCCTGGGGGACGGCATGAATGACCTTTACGCCATTGCCCAGGCGGATGTGGGCATTTCCGTGGATACGGCTTCGGATGCAGTCAAGGACAGCGCCGATGTCATCCTTTTAAAGAAAGACCTGAATGTCCTTGAGGAGGGCGTGAAGGAGGGCCGGAAAGCTTTCGCCAACATGTCCAAGTACCTGAAGATCACGGCCTCGTCCAACTTCGGAAATATCCTGGCCATAGTCGTAGCCAGCGTGGTGCTGCCTTTTTACCCCATGACGGCGGTGCAGCTGGTGCTTTTGGACCTGATCTATGATATACTCTGCCTGGTGCTGCCCTGGGACAATGTGGACGCCTCCACCCTGGAGAATCCCCTGGACTGGTCGGGATGGACCCTGGGGCGCTTTATGTTTTCCTTCGGGCCGGCCAGCACGGTGCTGGATCTGGTGACCTTTGCTTTCATGTTCTTCTGGCTGTGCCCCTTTATCTGCGGCGGGAATTATGGGACGCTGGATGCGGCAGGGAAGGTGGCATTTATCGCAGTCTTCCAGACCGGGTGGTTTCTGGAGTCCCTGTGGACACAGATACTCATCATACATCTGCTGCGGACCAGGCGCATGCCTTTTAAGGAGAGCAAGCCCTCCAGGCAGGTGGTGATCGTCACGATACTGGGGCTTGCGGTATTTACACTGTTTGTCTTTTCACCTGTCGGAAAATGGGTGGGACTGACAGGGATGCCGCTAGTGTTCTTCGGTTTCCTGGTGCTGGTGGTCCTTGCGTATATGTTCCTGGTGAGTATAGTGAAGCGGCTGTATGTTAAGAAGCACAGACATCTGATATGAGGATACCAGGGTCAAATAGACCTGAAATGGATGCTTGCATCCGATTTCAGGTATTTGACCCGCCCAAAACATGAGGAAGTAGCCATTTTTGCAAAAAAATGAGCGGATTCCGAATGTTTTTAGGATTGCGAGAGTGTGAAACACGAAGCAATCCGTGGTATCATCTTATTTGACTTTAACACCATCATATGAAGGGAGGTGCGCCATGAAGAAAAACATAGGATTTATAAATCTGGACGCCTCCCTGGTCGAGTGGCTCATGGAAAAACTGAAAGCTGCCCCGGGCAATGTGGGCGGAGCGGATGAGCTGTTGGAAGCCCTGGCAGATCTGGCTTCAGGGAATGCCAGCTCCCTTATGGTGGAGTCAGATGGGACGGAGAGCCCTGTTCCCGCCTTGGACCAGATCGTCTGCGGGGAGCTCACGATTACTTACCGTACCCGTAGAGTGACCCGGGGCGGTGTGGAGATTTCCCTTACCCCCAAGGAATTCGACATACTCTGGTTTCTGGCAAGAAACCGGGGAGAGGTCTTTACCAAAGAGCAGATCTATCAGGCGGTCTGGGAGGATGAATATCTCTTAGATGACAGCAATATCATGGCCTTTATCAGGAAGCTGCGCAAAAAGGTGGAGCCTAACCCTGATACGCCGAAATACATCCTCACCATCTGGGGGATAGGGTATAAGTTCACGGATGACGACTTAAAATTATAAAAATACCCCCGCAAAGCCAGTAAATTCAAGGCAATGCGGGGATTTGGCTGTTTATTCGAACTCTGTGCGTCCCGGCATTTTTCTAACTATATTTGTTTAGTTTTTATG
>JAJPYU010000203.1 GCA_021204765.1 Clostridiales bacterium | reverse complement strand
GCTTTTAATATAATAACGAACGGATTTTAAGTCAACAAACTGTTTAACTTATTTTGCTGCCGGGTATACAAAAAGAACTTTTTTGACGGCAGATAAACAGTTTTCAGTTTTCGCAGTCATCTTTTCGACTTTGTTTCATTCGACTTATACAAAAAATGACTCGCCGCTGCTGAAGAATTGCTCCTCTGACAGCAGCGGGTCATGTCATTACAGGCTCTGTTCCTTTTTCTTCTTTTCAATGTAAGATTCATATTCAGTTTTAAAATGCGGAATCAGTGTTCCGGTGTTAACATGAAGTTTGAATAGGATTACTGAAACAGATCATCCCCGGATTTAAATCCGAAGGCCGGATGAAAATCAAATTTAACTGCCCCGACAGCCACATCTTTCCCGACAGCTTTCTGGATACGGGCAATTCCCTCATTACCAAAACCGGCACAGAGCTCAATGGCGCTGCATCCTTTCTGCACCATCTCCTTCGCAATTTCCTCCGCCTGGTCATAAGTACTGCAGCCGATCACGTTCATGTTGATTTCCTCAGACGGAATCACCGCCCGCTGCTTCTCCGGATCCAATCCTCCCGCAACATAAATAAAAGCACATTCAAACATTTGTTTTCCTCCTACAATATAGAGATTCGTAAAATAGGGATTTCATGCAGGAACACTTTCCATATAAAGCATATCCTTACACAGGTCAATCTGATTTTCCCAATATACATCACTGTCCTTTGAGTCATCAATATTCCAGGCAACATTACCCACGTCATTAAGAAATACACTGTTAAATTTGGATTCATCTTTTAATACACGGAATACCCCTGTAAGCTCGTCTGACATATCAAATTTTCTGATTTCATCATTATCAAATACGAGCTTAAGGACATACCCATCCAGTGCAGTAACTGATTTTATTTTTCTTGGATTCCTGAAATACATTTGCGTCTTTTCATCCATAACAAACCTCCTGCTTAAACAAGCGGATCAATACGGAATAAAGTGTCCTTTTGCCGTGCCAGATACCAGTTTTCCATTAATTCATCCTGATGAAGTGCGGTCCAACCTTCTATCATTTTTAACTGCTTATTTGGCATATTGCCGCTTATCTTTTCTATATTTTCAATATCTACACAACAATCATATTCTCCATAATACGCATGAAGATGGGGCGGCATATGGTCACGGTAATTTATATAAATCTTAATCCCGCGAAAAGTGCTGATTAATGGCATAAAATTTCCTCTTCCTCAACTATTTTTATTAAGTATAATTAAAATAATGGCATTTATCAAGGGATATATTTATTTAACCTCAGGCAAATATGTTACATTTCAGACACTGTTTCCTATATGCCTGCCCTTCACCAGATAGAAGATAATGCTCAGCACCAATGTGGTAACTGTTGCCATGGCTCCGCCCAGCCCTATATGGAATAAAGTGACGCCCTGCCATCTGCTAAGCAGAAGCACAATGGGAATCCTGACCAGAAACGCACCGATCAGTCCCTGGATCATGACAAAAGTGGAATGGCCGCTTCCGTTAAAATATCCGATCATGGTAAGCGCCGTACAGCCAACCAGGCAGTCCAGCGCTAATATGACCAGTACCATAAATCTTAATAACTGGCGCAAGATCGGCCCTGAAACAAACGGATTTTCTGTATTTCCTTTCGTATGCATACGTCTTATCCTTTCATGATCTCATCCGCTGCTTTTTGCAGCTCTTCCGTCTGCGTCACCCCAAACGTCCTGGCAAACAATGTCAAAACTTCTTCATTTCACTTTCTTCTTTTTTGTCACAAACCGGTCCGCGCAGGCCAGTACCCCGGGCAGGACCAGCACTATGAGCAGCACTGCCGCCAGAACACCGATGGCTATGGTCAGGCAGATCTGGGCGATGGTGGGGTCTGCCGGGCTTATGCCTATAATAAATGTCACCAGTATCATAATGAGGCCGGATGTCTGGATAGTGTGACCGGCTCCGATATACGCTGCCTTCAGTGCCTCTTTCTTTTCCATTTTCTTTCGCGTATCCCGATAATAATTGGTAAACAGGATACCATAGTCGATGGTAGCGCCCATGAGGATACACTGGACGATAAGCAGCGCCAGATAGTAGATGTCATATCCCAGCAGCATGCAGGTGGACATGGTGATAAAGACGCCGCACTGGACGATGAGCACCAGAATCAGCGGGATGATCAGGGATCGGAAAGTGATGGCTACCACAATGAAGATGGCTATGGCCGTCAGCATCGTGATAAACAACAGTTCCTGATGGAAATCCTGCTGCATCTCATATATCATGGGCGAGCTGCCTATCAGGTAGAAATCCCCGTCAAAGTGTTCCCCGGCATAGGCGTTCAGATCATCCAGAAATGCCGTGGTCTCTGCAGACTCCTCCGGGTAGGACGAGGTGATCAGCAGTATAGAGTAATTATCTCCCTTCATCTGTGCTATTGAATCAGTCAGGGTCTGCTGCATGTCGGCGATCTCCTGCCGCATATCCCCATCTATCATCTCCGAGAAACGGGGATCATTTACCAGCTCGTCAGCCAGATAATCAAACATCTCATGGAGGGAAAGCTTCCACTCCGGATCCGAGTAATACAGGCCGCCGTAATAGAGATACAACAGCTCCATAGTTTTCTCATCGAGCTCATCACTCATGGATGAGATCACCCGGGTAAGCCCCGCCGCCGTGTATGTCCTCCCGGATACCACCGCATCGATAAGAGTCTTCGCGGTATCCAGTTCATCGGCGGTGTCGGCATCTATCATATCAGCGTAATCTTCATTGGTCAGCACATCAGAAATGATAAAGTCAACCAGCTGCTGCACGGATACCAGCCAGGAGGAGGTGTCGCCGTGCCTGCTGATATAGAGGAGGTAGAGCTGCCTTGCCTGATCGGGATCCATACCCAGCAGGGAGGCCAGGGAATCATACGAGTAGGAAGTCCCGGCCACGGAACCGTTTATGATCTTCTGAGCCATGGCCAGGCTTGATAAGTTGTCGCCCAGCATGGAACCAAATGTGCTCTGATTGTTCATAATGAAATTGATGACAGTCTGCACCGAGAGCTTCCAGGTCTTTGACTGGCTGTCAGCGTCTTTGTATGTGTAGAGCATTTTCATGGTGGAGGCATCCATGCCGAACAGGGAGGCCATGCCGCTGTAACTGTATTTTGTTCCGTTTACGGAAGCAGTCATGATAGTCTGTATCATAGTCAGATTAGCCATAGTACCAGAATCAAGCATGCTGCCGTAGTTTTCGTCGGAAGCCACATCATTTATGAGAAAATCCACAAACTCCATCGGGGACATGGTCCACCCTGAAGTGTCTCCGTACATGCTCTTATATAGAAGAAATACCTGATAACTCTGACTCTCAGTCATGCCGGTGAGATTCGCCAGTTCACTGTATGAGAACTTGGTCCCGGCCACGCTGTAATTGATGACGGCCTGGGCCATAGCCAGCGAACTTAAGCTGTCTCCCATCGTTTCAGCAAATGTATCCTGGTTCTCCATGATAAAATCAATTACTGTCTGAACTGAAAGTGTTGTCTCGGCGGCATTCGCAGTGTAATCCCCCAGCATCATGTTGTAATAATAATAGATCTGATATGCACTGTCCTCATCCATTCCCAGCGCCTCCGCCATGCTCTGATAAACCATCGGAGTAGTCACCGCAGTCACATCGGTATAGGCACTCAGAGAGGACAGCTGGGTCAGGCTGTCGGAATCAAACATGGACGAGTAGGTGGAATCTGAGGCAAGGGCACTGACAAAATTTGCAAAGACCGGGAGCGTCATAGTCCCCACATCCGTGCTGCCGGGTGTCATGTACTGCAGCATGAACAGGCTGGTGATATCCGAGGCGTTCATCCCGAAGAGCGCCGCCAGCCCGGATGCAGTCATCTGTGTCTGAATGGTCGTAGTATCCGTGTAAGTCTTCAGGGCCTGCACCTGGGCCAGGGTGGACGAATCAAAATAGGAGGAGAATGCGGAATTATTCGCTATATCATTACAGAGCAGATCCACGAAATCCGGCACCGTCATGGAGGCCGGCGTGTAACTGCTCTGCTGCGCGTAATAATATATGTAGAGCAGCTTCATGTCAGACGCACCCATTCCCAGAGTGGAGGCCAGGTCGGACCAGGTCCTCTTCTTTGTCATGGCATCCGCATCCGTATAAGTCTTAAGGGTCTTCATCAGAGAGAGCGTGTCAGCGTCAAACATGGATGAGTATTCCTCATCATTGGCTATCTCGTCCACCACGAAATCCGCGAATGTCGGCAGGGTCATGGAGCCGGTGCCCACGCCTCCCTTTTCAATAAAGTAGTAAAGCAGCAGGTCGGTAAGGTCAGCCTCATCCATCCCCAGAAAGTCCGCCAGCTCCCCCGCACTCTTATGCGTGGTCAGGGCGTCGGCGTCGGCGAATTTTACCATCTCATCGATATTCTCCCGGATGTCATCACTGATGTAATCAGCGAACGTGTCATTCTCCGCCACCTCATCGGCCAGAAAATGTATAAACTCCGAGGCCGTCATAGTCGGCAGATCATCTCCGGAGAAATAGTCGTAATATAGCATGGAGAGCAGGTCCGCGGAAATATCCATGTCCGTGCCCTCGGTCATACTCTCTATGTTATCCGCCATCTCATCCACGGTATAGGGCTTTCCCAGCAGGGTCGGGTAAGAGGTAAATGAGGAAATATTTTCGTCATCTTCAAAGGCGTCGGCCAGGCCGGAGATCTTATCCTCATCCTCATTGTTATAGAGCATGACTATGCTGTTCTCCTGAGGGAAAATATCGGCAATTACATCATCACTGTTTAAGGTATAGGCGATCCCCGCCTTTGTCTGGAGGAAATATGCCGCTATAAAGAGCGCAATGAATATGGGAAGAAACGCCCACCGGGCCTTGTATATCCCGCCCGCCATGCGGTACATGGGGATATCCGGAGTCTTTTTCGCTGTCCTGAAAATCAAATCGCTGAAGATCATCACCAGCCCGGGCAGGACTGTGAAGACACAGATCATGCTGATGAACACTCCCTTGGCCATGACGATCCCCAGATCAAAGCCGATCTTGAAGCTCATGAATACCAGCATGATCAGGCCGACGATAGTGGTCAGAGCGCTGCCGGCCACTGAGGAGAAAGCTCCTGAGAGCGCAGCTTCCATAGCCGCCTTTTTCTCATGATGCACCTGGTACTCCTGACGGTAGCGGTTCATCAGGATGATGGAGTAATCCATGGAGAGGACCAGCTGCAGGATGGCTCCGATGGAAAATGTGATGCTGGCTATGCTGCCCATGACGATATTGGTGCCCATATTGAGCACCACGGCGATACCGATAGTAATGACAAAGAGCAGCGGCTCTATCCAGGAACTGCTCATGACTATGAGAATGGCCAGCAGGATGGACAGCGCCAGGGCGATAACCCACACAGGCAGTTCCGTCTGAGAGGTATCATCATTTTTGTAAGTCATCTCATAGCCGGAGAAATCAGTCTTTAAGGTATGCTCTATGGAGGACTCTTCCGTGGAAGAATATCCGTATTCCGTGTTTATGACATAGAGAGTATAGCCGTCCTTATTGTAATCCTCACTGTCTGCCTCATAATCCACACTGTCCACATATTCGATGGATGCCAGAGTCTCCTGCATGGGCTCCTTCTCATCGTCGGCAAGATCCGTGAACATGACCCGGATGGTCTGTTCCGTCCCGGAAGTGTCCAGCTCATCGGCCATAATGTCGATGCCCTTTCTCATAGACGAATCATTCGGGAGATATTTGGTCATATCCGTGTTCATCTCCACCCCGGGAATCAGAAATGCCGAGGCGGCACAGAGCACGACCATGACAAGGAGGATTATTTTGCTGCGACGGGTAATAATAGCGG
>JAJPYU010000152.1 GCA_021204765.1 Clostridiales bacterium | reverse complement strand
ATTTTCAAGGTTTTTCAAGGTTTTACGCATAATAAAAAATGCCGCTGGCCGGACTCGAACCGGCATGGGTGTACACCCGTTTGATTTTGAGTCAAATGCGTCTGCCACTTCCGCCACAGCGGCTTTTTCTTTGCTTTCGCACGATGTCCAGATTACCACAGTTATGAAGAAAATGCAAGTAGTGAGTGAAATGTAACTATTTACATAAAGCCGGAAAAAGGCTATACTATTTAATTGCGTATAAATATAGGTAGACTTCCAAAGGAGCATCGATATGACAGACACAATAGAGATCAGATGGCACGGCCGGGGCGGCCAGGGAGCCAAGACGGCGGCTCTTTTGCTGGCGGATGTGGCCTTTTCCACCGGCAAATATGTCCAGGGATTCCCGGAGTACGGTCCGGAGAGGATGGGCGCTCCCATCACCGCCTTTAACCGGATCAGCGACAGGGATATCCGGGTTCATTCAAATATCTATTACCCCGACTATGTGGCAGTGGTGGATGAGACCCTGCTTCACACTGTGGACGTGACAGCGGGTTTGAAGAGTGAGGGCGCTATTATCGTGAACACCGCCAGGACTGCCGATGAGATCAGGCCTGCACTGCGCGGCTATGAGGGAAGGGTATTTACTATTGATGCCAGAGCGATCTCCGAGGAGGCTTTAGGGAAATATTTCCCCAATTCCCCCATGCTGGCGGCGGTGGTGGCGGTCTCTGAAGTCATGCCGAAGGATGTCTTTTTGGAGGAGATGGAGAAGTCATATCAGCACAAATTCGCCAGGAAGCCCGAGGTCATAGAGGGAAATATGAAAGCCCTCAGGATGACATTTGAGGCGCTTGAGGAAAGGAGGACGGCATGAGGACGGATATCACAAAGATTGACGAGCAGACTCCCCACACGGGTATGACCGAGGGGATGCAGATATTTGCCGCCGGGACCTCCAGGCTCTTCAATACGGGAGAGTGGCGGAATTTCACACCGATATATCACACTGATAAATGCAAGCAGTGCCTGCTGTGCACTCCGGTCTGCCCGGACAGCAGCATTCCGGTGCGTGACGGAAAAAGGCTGCCCTTTGACCTGGACCACTGCAAGGGCTGCGGTATATGTGCCCAGGTCTGCCCCTTCGGAGCCATAGAGATGAAAGAGGGGGTGGAGTGATGGCAATAAAAGACAGATTGTCGGGAAATGAGGCTGTGGCCTACGCTATCAGGCAGATAAATCCTGACGTGATGCCGGCCTTCCCCATCACGCCCTCCACGGAGATCCCCCAGATGGTCTCCACTTATATCGCTAACGGCCAGATTGACACCGAGTTCATCCCGGTGGAGAGCGAGCACTCAGCCATGAGCGCCTGCATAGGCTCAGAGGCGGCGGGAGCGAGGACACTCACGGCCACTTCCTCAGCGGGTCTGGCCTTTATGTGGGAGGAGCTGCTGCTTGCGGCATCCAACCGCCTGCCCATAGTCCTGGCTCTGGTAAACAGGACTTTGTCCGGACCCATAAATATAAATTGCGACCACACCGACGGTATGGGCGCCAGGGACACGGGATGGATACAGATCTACGCGGAAAATAATCAGGAAGTCTATGATAACATGATCCAGGCTTACCGCATCGCTGAGAATAAGAAGGTGCGGCTGCCCATCATGATCTGCCAGGACGGCTTTATCACCAGCCATGCAGTCCAGAATATAGAGCTTCTGGAGGATGAGCCGGTGAAAGCCTTTGTCGGCGAGTACGAGCCTGAGGAATATATGTTAAATCCCGGTAAGCCGGTCTCCGTGGGTCCCTATGCCGTGAGCAATTACGTCATGGAGGGCAGAAAGAACCAGCTTATAGCCCTGGAGAATGCCAAGCCGGTGGTGCTTTCCGTCGCTGAGGAATATGCGAGGATCTCCGGGAGAAAATACGGACTTTTCGAGAAATATGAGACGGAGGATGCCGATTACATCATGATACTCATGGGCTCCGCCGCTGGCACAGCCAAGGAGGCCGTGGATGAGCTTAGGGCAGAGGGAATGAAAGTGGGAGTGTTAAAGCTCCGCCTTTTCAGGCCTTTCCCCGCAGATGAGATAGTGGATGCCATAAAGGGAGCGAAGGCGGCAGCCATACTTGACCGCTGCGAGAGCTATAATGGAAACGGCGGCCCCCTGGGCACGGAGATCATGGCCGGATTATACAGGAAGAAGGCCTGTATCCCTGCCATCAATTACATTTACGGCCTGGGCGGCAGGGATTTTACCACTGACGATGCGGCTCGGGTGTTTAACGAGCTGGCGGCTGCGGAGGCCATAGGTGAAGAGATAGAGCAGTTCCGTTACATAGGACTGAGAGAGGAGGGCTGATCTGTGGCTGAGAAATATAATTTCAAGCAGGTGATGAGCAAGCCCGAGCGCCTGGCGCCGGGTCATCGGATGTGCGCCGGCTGCGGAGCCACCATAGCGGTCCGTGCGGTGCTGAGGGCTCTCCACGAGGGAGATCAGGCTGTCATAGGAAATGCCACCGGCTGCCTGGAGGTATCCTCCTTCATGTATCCTTACACCTCCTGGGAGGACAGCTATATCCACAATGCCTTTGAAAACGGCGGGGCGACCCTGGCCGGGGCGGAGACTGCATACAAGGCCCTGAAGAAGCGTGGACGGCTGCCAGAGGATGCCAATTTCAAATTCATCACCTTCGGCGGCGACGGCGGGACATATGATATCGGTTTCCAGTCCCTCTCCGGAGCCATGGAGAGAGGCCATGATATGGTCTATGTCTGCTATGACAATGGCGCTTATATGAATACCGGGATACAGCGCTCCTCGGCTACGCCCAGATTCGCCGATACGACGACAACGCCGGTGGGATCCCAGTCAAACGGGAAGATGCAGCCCAGGAAGGATCTGACCGCCATCATCGCGGAGCACAATGTGGCTTACGTGGGACAGACCACCATGATAGGGAATTTCTCGGATATACATAAGAAGTCGGAGAAGGCCATATACACGGAGGGCCCGGCTTTCCTCAATATCCTTGCGCCCTGTCCCAGAGGCTGGAGGTACGAGACTGCGGATATCATGAATATCTGCAGGCTGGCGGTGGAGACCTGCTACTGGCCTCTCTTTGAGGTGGAGCACGGCATCTGGCGCCTCTCTTACGAGCCCAGGAAGAAGCTGCCCATCGAGGATTTCTTAAGACCCCAGGGACGTTTTAAGCATCTCTTTAAGCCCGGAAATGAAGACCTGATCGTCCAGTTCCAGGAGGAGGTCGACAAACGCTGGGAAGATCTGCAATATAGATGTGCCAGATAAAAAAGAGCTTGCTGCTTTCGGCAGCAAGCTCTTTTTTACAGGATATTAGTCTTCTTTGGCAATGTGGAACGAGATCAGCAGATTTCCCTGGTGTACGGAGTCGCCCTGCTTCACGCAGACCCGATCCACTGTACCGTTTACCTTGGATACCACGGTGGTCTCCATCTTCATGGCCTCGTCAGTCTCCTTGATGGCGTAGTCCACGCCCGATATGATTGGTACTTTCGCATCGATGGCCATCTTCTTCGATGCGATCTTGTCACCCATGGCGTTCATGATATCGCCGGTAGGCCCGATGAAGACGATCCCGGCCTGCTCGCAGGCGTCTACGAAATCGGGGTTCTCCGACAGGAAACCGTAGCCGGGATGGATGGCGTCCGCGCCGCTGTTTAAGGCTATTTTGATGATGGTCTCAATATCCAGGTAGGCGTCAATGGGACCTTTTTAAATGGTCTGATCTGTACATTTGCGCTCATATAGCTACCCCTTTCTATAGAAGTGTACTGAAAAAAATACTTTGATAGCTATAATATAGAGGGATTTGATATATTATGCAAGATATATTAAATAATTTATGGGATTTTAATATTAAGAGATTATTGTGTGAACTATTCTATCTTTATCAGCTGAGTGTCTTCGCATCTGCCGAATTCGAGGGCGGACTCCACATCCCTGGTAAAGCCGTTCAAAACATCCGCAAAAATCTGTATGGTATCACTATCCAATCCATCTAATTTCTCGAAAACCCGTTTCCACGGTTTGATGTGTTCGCTTTCGATGTAGGCCTTATAAAATTTCTTCCCAAAATCGGAGACTTTGATGATGATATTTTTCCTGTTGCCGTTTAAGTGATATCTTTCAATAAAACCAGCATCTGCCAGCTGTTTTATCTTTTTTGAGAAATAGCTCTGAGATATGGAAAGCTTTTCGGCCACTTCCGTCATGTTTTTGTGAGTGCTTTCATCCTTCAGGAGATATTCGATAATCTGCATCTCCAGAGGTGAAAGCTTTTTGTCCGTAAAGGGGACATGGAAAAACGCCCGATTCTGTACCTGGCTGTATACATTCCCGAAGCCTGCCATGGCCTCCACAACATTTTCGTAATCGCCCATCCAGTCCAGATACATAGCCTCATCCTCCTGTTTGATAGATTTAAACGCCTGTAAGATATAAAATATATAACACAAGTAAAAACCAAATGCAAGCCAGGATTTTGTATATAATTGCCAAAAAAATAAAAATACTTTATGTATAATTTATATTGATGATTTTAAAATAGATAATTATAATATATTCATGAGGAATATAAAAAGATTCCTATAGAATAAAAGAAAGGAGAGTTGTATGAAATTTGACACAATTAAGAAAAAAACAGCATTTTTGCTGGTAATCTCACTGATCCTCATGTTGCTTTGCGGCATCGTGGTGTCCGCGGTGCAGACTAAAGGAGGCAAAGTAAGTATGAAAGAAATGACCATAGAGACAGACAGCGGCTATGCAATGTCGGCCATTCTTTTTGTTCCGGACACCGCTACTAAGGAGAATCCGGCACCGGCTATTGTGGTCAGCCACGGTTATTTAAACAATAAGGAGATGACGGATGCCAATTTCGTAGAGCTGGCCAGGCGTGGTTACGTGGTTCTGACTGTGGATCAGCCGAACCATGGCAATTCCG
Organism: Clostridiales bacterium; assembly: GCA_021204765.1. Lineage (GTDB taxonomy): Bacteria > Bacillota > Clostridia > Lachnospirales > Lachnospiraceae > Eubacterium_I. The sequence continues at coordinate 976 of JAJPYU010000152.1, read as the reverse complement.
AGGTGGTGGAGGATGTAAACTCGGTTTATTTTGACGGAATATACCAGGGAGTGCTGGCAGTCAGCCGTATGCCATTCGTGGACACGACAAAGATTGGCGTAACCGGGCACTCCATGGGGGCATATTCCTGCAATGCGGCAGTCATGGCCGACAATGCAGCTGACACACAGCTGATTTCTGCGGTGCTCTTAAACTGCAATGACCCGCTGGCCACGGACGGTGACGGAAATTACCTGAATCTGTATGGGAGTCGTGATGTAGGAATCATTTCAGTGGTGTACGACGAGTTTTTTGGGAAATCCATAGCTGAGGATGGGAGCGTTTTACAGTCTCCTTACTGGTTGGAATCGGACGCTGCCCAGTCATTTCTGAATTTTGGAAAGGACCCCTCGGACTGCGAGAGCAGAGAGGCTTATACAGAGTATTACGAGGGTGTTGATGGGACGGATGCCTTCCATGTGATCTACAGACCGTCCATCACCCACCCGTGGTCACATTTCTCGAAAAAATCCGTGTCATGTGTGGTGGGATTTTTTGAGGATTCCCTGGGTGCGCCCAATCCGATCGGTTCATCGAATCAGATCTGGCAGGTAAAGGAGGCTTTTAACGCCGTCGGTCTTATTGGCTTCGTACTCTTCATCTGTTCCTTCGGAGGCATGCTTCTGTATACCCGTACTTTCGAGAGTCTCCGTCCGAAAGAAGAGCTGCTCATTCCGGGTAAGCCGGTGGAGGGCAAGGCCAGCACAGCATGGTTTTGGCTGAGCCTCGTCGCGGGAGTCATATTTGGTTCGATAACCTATCTGCCGGTGATGGCAAAAGGTACCAGCCTGAAAACTGCCCAGATCATGTCCATGGGAATCGGACTCTGGGCTGTCATCTGTGCAGCTTACAGCGTTGGCTTCATGCTGATCTATTACTATACTTTCGGAAAAAAGCATGGAAAGGATCCGAAAGAGGTGGGGATCAGGGTGCCAAT
>JAJPYU010000144.1 GCA_021204765.1 Clostridiales bacterium | reverse complement strand
CTTACAGGTCTGTCGGAATCTGGCGGCGGACGGAAAATCGGTTCTCTATATTTCCGGAGAGGAATCATTACAGCAGATAAGGATCAGGGCGGAGCGAATAGGTGAGTTTTCTTCAAATCTGAAGCTCCTGTGCGAGACGAATCTGGCGGATATAGCCGAGACACTCAGGAGGGGGCATCCACAGGCGGCGGTCATTGACTCCATCCAGACCATGTACAGTGAGGATGTGAGCTCCGCGCCGGGCAGCGTTTCCCAGATACGTCAGGCTACTTCTCTTTTCCTGATGCTTGCCAAGTCACTGGATATAACCATTTTCCTGGTGGGACATGTTACCAAGGAGGGCGTGGTAGCCGGACCTCGGGTCCTGGAGCACATGGTGGATACGGTGCTCTACTTCGAGGGCGACCGCTATGCGGCTTACCGGGTGCTGCGGGGCGTGAAGAACCGCTTTGGATCCACTAACGAGATTGGTGTCTTCGAGATGAGAAAAGAGGGCCTGGCTGAGGTGCCGAATCCTTCTGAATATATGCTGAATGGGAAGCCGGAGGGAGCCTCCGGCTCCGTGGTGGCCTGCTCCATAGAGGGCACACGGCCGATCCTGCTGGAGATCCAGGCGCTGGTATGCAAGACCAGCTTCGGACTGCCCCGCAGGACGGCGGCCGGAGCCGACTTAAACCGGGTGAATCTGCTGATGGCGGTCCTGGAAAAGAGAGCCGGTATCCCCATGTCCTCCTGCGATGCCTACGTGAATATCGCCGGGGGTGTCAGGATGAACGAGCCGGCCGTGGATCTGGGTATCGTTCTGGCTATTGCTTCCAGCTTTCAGGAAGTGCCTGTTCCGGAGAGTACTATCTGCTTCGGGGAGGTGGGACTTTCCGGAGAAGTCCGCGCCGTGAGCATGGCGCTGCAGCGCGTCCAGGAGGCGAGGCGGCTGGGATTTGAGGAATGCATACTGCCCCGCGTCTGTTCCACTCCGACGCTGCGATCCCAGGGCATCAAAATAATAGCTGTGTCCAATATTAGGGAAGCCATTTCTTATATTATGTAAAGGGGCGTAAAGAAAAAACACTTGACACCCAATTTTTGCTGTGCTATTTTATCACAGGTGAGTGACATGGAAAAGATAGCAAAACAGGCCTACCTGTATGATTTTTATGGTGATTTATTAACAGAGCACCAGAAAAGCGTATATGAAGATGTGGTCTTTAGCGACCTGTCTCTTGGCGAGATCGCCGGGCAGCGGGGCATCAGCCGCCAGGGCGTACATGACATTATCAAACGCTGTGATAATATACTGGCGGGATACGAGCAGAAGCTGCATCTCGTGGAACGGTTTATCAGGATGCGGGATGAGGTTTCCCGTATATGTGAGCTCTCCGGGAGTGAGGCGGATGAAGCAGCGCTGAGTGAGATCCATCGGATCGCCGGAGATATACTGGAAGAATTATAAATGATCGTCATTTACGCACCGGGCACTCCGCTGATGGTGCGGGGAACGGTTAAATTGACGGATTGCGGTCAGCGGGATTTCCCGAGTGACAGAGGATGGGCAGCATGGCATTTGACAGTTTGACAGAGAAGCTTCAGAGAGTTTTCAAGAATCTGCGCAGCAAGGGCAGACTCACCGAGGCGGATGTAAAGGCCGCTTTAAAGGAAGTGAAGATGGCTCTTCTCGAGGCGGACGTGAATTTCCGCGTGGTAAAGCAGTTCGTGAAGGCTGTGGAGGAAAGAGCCGTGGGCTCCGATGTCATGAACGGTCTTAATCCCGGACAGATGGTCATCAAGATAGTCAATGAAGAGATGACGAAGATGATGGGTTCAGACACTGTGGAGATAGCCCTCCGTCCCGGACAGGCCACCACAGTACTCATGATGACCGGTCTCCAGGGTGCAGGCAAGACTACCACCGCGGCGAAGCTGGCGGGCAAGTACAAGCTGAAAGGGAAAAAAGTCCTCCTGGTGGCCTGCGATGTCTATCGCCCCGCAGCCATACAGCAGCTGCAGATAAACGGAGAGAAGCAGGGTGTGGATGTATTTTCCATGGGAAATTCCGTAAAGCCCGTGAATATCGCGAAGGCCGCTGTGGAATATGCGGCAAAGCACGGACACAATATCATTATCCTGGATACAGCCGGGCGTCTCCATATAGATGAGGAGATGATGGATGAGCTTATTTCTATCAAAGAAAATGTGGACGTGGCCCAGACCATACTGGTGGTAGACGCCATGACCGGACAGGATGCGGTGAACGTGGCCGGGACTTTCGATGAGAAAGTGGGAATAGACGGCGTCATTTTGACGAAGCTGGACGGCGATACCCGGGGCGGAGCAGCCCTTTCCATCAGGGCTGTGACAGGCAAGCCGATTTTCTACGCAGGCATGGGCGAGAAGCTCAGTGACCTGGAGCAGTTTTATCCGGACAGGATGGCTTCCAGGATCCTGGGAATGGGAGATGTGCTCTCCTTAATAGAGAAGGCTGAGGCACAGGTGGATGAAGAGAAGACCGCTGAGATGGAGAAGCGGATGAAAAAGACCGGGTTCACCTTCAGCGACTATCTGGAGTCAATGAACCAGATGCGCAAGATGGGCGGAATAGCCAATATCCTCGCCATGATGCCGGGAATGGGCGGTGCCCAGGCAAAGCAGATGGAGGACGCCATGGACGAGAAGAAGCTGGCCCGCATCGAGGGTATTATCCACTCCATGACCCCTGAGGAGAGGGACAATCCCTCCATCTTAAATCCCAGCCGCAAGCGGAGAATTGCCGCAGGCGCGGGAGTGGATGTCAGCGAGGTGAACAGGCTCGTGAAGCAGTTTGATCAGGCCCGGAAGATGATGAAGCAGTTTTCCGGGAAAAAGGGACGCCACGGTATGGGCGGTTTCCCGGGAATGGGCGGCAAAATGGGAGGCATGAAAGGCTTTCCGTTCTAAGCAGCGCGGGGATTTCTGCGTAATATAAGGATTTTCCAAAGAGAAATATATTTCAGGAGGTAAACGAAATGGCAGTAAAGATCAGACTTAGGAGAATGGGTAAGAAGAAAAACCCTTTTTACAGGATTGTAGTGGCGGATGCGAGGAGCCCCAGAGACGGACGCTTCATCGAGCAGATTGGTTACTACGATCCCACTAAGAACCCCTCTGTGATCAAGGTAGACGAGGAAGCCGCCAGGAAGTGGCTGGCCAACGGAGCTCAGCCAACAGAGACTGTTGGTAAGCTGTTGAAGATTGTCGGGATCGAGAAATAAGAAATCAGTGAGGATAGCATAATGAAAGAATTAGTCGAAGTTATTGCCAGAGCGCTGGTGGACGATCCGGATCAGGTCTCCATAACTGTAACGGAGAGGGGCAGGACGATACTCTTAGAGCTCCATGTGGCTCCCGCTGATATGGGGAAGGTCATTGGCAAGCAGGGCAGGATAGCCCAGGCGATACGTTCTGTAGTGAAGGCGGCATCCTCCAGGGAGGACAAAAAGGTCATCGTGGAGATAGTGTGACCGCACACCCAGGCAGCTTAAAAGAGGCATGGTACCCATGCCTCTTTATATTTAAATAAGTTATCAGGCACTCACGTGAAAACGAGTTCGTCGAAAAACAGGAAATGTTTTTCTCGTGAACTGTTTCTCACGTTTGCACCGTTAATACAGTGAATTAAACATGAAGAGGTTGGAACATGCAAGACAGATTCCTGGTTGGTATAATCACTGGGACGCATGGTATCGGTGGTGAGGTCAAAGTGTACCCGACCACGGATGACATAAAGCGTTTTAAGAAGCTGAAGTCGGTTATCATGGATAATGGGAAGCGGCAGTCTGAGATGGCAGTCGCGGGAGCCAGGTTTTCCGGGGATATGGTCATATTAAAGTTTAAAGGATATGATGATATCAATCAGGTGGAGGCTTTTAAGGGTAATGAGCTCTACGTGACCCGGGAGAATGCCGTGAAGCCTGGTAAGGATGAGTATTTTATTGCGGATCTCATCGGTCTTAAGGTGATTTCCACTGATGGCGAGGAGCTCGGTGTGATAAAGGATGTAATCGAGACGGGAGCTAACGATGTCTACGAGATAAAGACGTCTGATGGTGGAGAACTGTTGATTCCGGCAATAGGAGAGTGCATAAGGGAAGTGGATGTTGCCGGGGGAGTGGTTACTGTATACCTGATGCCCGGGCTCAGATAGTTTATTCACATGATAACTGGTATTTACATATATTCTCTATCGTTTAAATGATGATGATATATGTTAATATCAGTTGGATGAGGATACTGAAATGACGTTTCATATACTGACTTTGTTTCCTGAGATGATTAAGAATGGTCTTGAGACCAGCATCATGGGAAATGCCATCGAAAACGGAATAATAAAGCTGAATCTGGTGAATATCAGGGATTATACCCTGGATAAGCATAAGAGGGTGGACGACTACTCTTACGGCGGCGGCCCGGGGCTGGTTATGCAGGCCCAGCCCATATATGATGCCTGGAAGTCCGTGGTGGAGTCTGTGGGTCATGAGGTCAGATGTGTCTATCTGACACCCCAGGGGAAAGTGTTTGATCAGGACGATGCGAAAGAGCTTGCAAAAGAGGAGGATGTCATTCTGCTCTGCGGGCATTACGAGGGAGTGGATGAGAGGGTACTTGAGGAGATAGTGACTGATTACATTTCCATCGGCGACTATGTCCTCACCGGCGGGGAGCTGCCTGCCATGGTCATGGTGGATGCTATTTCCCGCATGGTGCCCGGAGTCCTCCATAATGAAGAGTCCGGGGAGAGTGAGTCCTTTATGGCAGGGCTCTTAGAGTACCCCCAGTACAGCCGTCCTGAGGTATGGCACGGCAGGCCTGTCCCGGAAGTCCTGCTCTCAGGGGATCACGCAAAGGTCGAATCCTGGCGCCGCGGGCAGTCCCTGAAACGTACTTTTATGCAGCGTCCGGACTTATTGGGGGACGCAGATCTGACGACGGATGATGTAAAAAAAATCCTTGCATTTGGCAGGAATCTGTGTTAGAGTTATTTTCGCATGTGAGTAGAAGAGATGGTCCTCTGTTACGATTTTCGTATTAAGAACATCCGAATAAGAGGAGGTCACAAGATGAACGCTACAGAAATTATCAGAGGCATTGAGGCAGAGCAGATGAAAGATCACGTGGATGAGTTCCACGTAGGCGATACGGTCAGAGTCCATGCGAAGATCCGTGAGGGCAACCGTGAGAGAATCCAGGTGTTTGAGGGCACGGTCTTAAAGAGACAGGGCGGCAGCAACCGTGAGACTTTCACAGTCAGGAAGTTCTCCAGTGGTATCGGTGTGGAGAAGACCTGGCCCCTTCATTCCCCCAACGTGGAGAAGATAGAGGTGGTCCGCCGCGGCAAGGTACGCAGGGCAAAACTGAACTACCTGCGTGGCCGTGTCGGCAAGAGGGCAAAGGTCAAAGAGCTGGTTCGCTAAGATGCATTAAAATGGTTACTTTTCACACGGTAGCCAGTGCAATTAGATGGATGCTTCAAGCTTGCTTAACAGGGTCGTGATTTTCACGGCCCTCTACGTTTCTCTGAGGAAATTTTCATGTCACTTTTTCGTAAGCAGGGCTTAAGCTTCAGGCGTGAGCGCAGGAAGAAACAACTGAATCTGGTACAGAAGATACTGATATACGCCGTGGAGGTATTTGCTGCGCTGGCGGTGGCCTTTGTGCTGGTATACAGCCTGGGGATGACGGTCACTGTATCCGGCGTCTCCATGGAAGATACCCTTGAGAGCGGGGATGTGGTCCTGGTGAACCGCATTATTTACAGCATCTCCAGTCCCAGATCAGGGGATGTGGTAGTCTTTAAGCCTAATGGGAATGACAAGAGCCAGTACTATATCAAACGTGTGGTGGCTGTGCCCGGTGATACGGTGCAGATCACGGATCGTGTTCTCTACGTAAATGGTGAAATGTTCGACGAGCAGGACACAGAGGCCATTG
>JAJPYU010000273.1 GCA_021204765.1 Clostridiales bacterium | reverse complement strand
AACCTAAGATTTTTTCATCAATCCAAAGGGTTTACACAAAATTTTTTACACTACCGTGAATGCCAATTTAAAAATCAATGCGAAGTAATTCAATCCCCTTCAAAAGGCATGCCGTCCGTGCGCTTAAGCCTCACCGTCACCCTGGTCCTACCGCCGATAGTGCAGGTGAAAAGCGTCATATCCCAGTCGCCGTCCAGCATCTTCTCGATATCAGTCGGCATCAGTATCTCTGTCTCCGCCACTTCGTAGGTGAACACATTTCCGATCACATCGGTGAAAGTGACCTCGTCTCCTGGATCAAGGTTTTTCAGATTGCCAAAATGCCTGGTGTAATTATGGCCGCAGATGACCATGTCATTGAGCCAGACCGATCCGGTATACCTTCCCGGAGAGATCTTCAGTCCGGGATAGCTCCACTCGCCCATCACCGGCAGCTCCAGTCCGAACCTTGGAATAGAAAGGGTACCAATATACTCATAACCGTCAATAGTGACCGTGGGCATGATGCCGCCTTCAGGCATGCTGTATTTGAGCTCGCCGGAATATTCACCGGAGTATTCGTCCAGGTCTTCCAGTTCACCCTGGATCTCAGCCACGGCCTGCCCTGCCCGCCAGTCATCCCACTTATCATATGCCAACAGGGACAGTGCCGCGATAAGCAGCGCTGCCCCGAATACTGTCAAGCCTGTTCCCGCTCTGCGCCGTGTGCGGTAACGCCTGTCATCCCTGCGCGAAGCGGATTTATTTTTACGCATGAGTCCTTTTTCCCTTTCTCCTCATGACAGTGCCTGCCACACAGAGCAATATCCCGGCCGCCGCAAGGACGGGAATGGGCCATACCAGCATGCCCGTCTGGGGCAGCCTGCCCGAGGTCCCGGAAGAGGATCCTCCGGAACTGCCGCCGGAAGTACCGTCATATGGATTGGATGGCGTGGGATTTTCCGGCTCTGCCGGCTCCGGCTCTGCATAGACCTCCACCTTGGGGCTGGCGTCCACGTCATAGATCCAGCCGTCCTCACCCTCCTGAGGCACTGTCACCAGGAAAGGATCAATAGTATAATATCCCGTGGAATCGCCGGTCTGCGCTATCAGATACAGTCCCGTACCCAGTCCCGCAAATGTCAGGGTCCCGTCAGAGGAGATTTCCTGAGATGTCCCCGAAATGCCATTATCGGAGACATAGTCAGCCAGGGTCACCGCAAGGGTGGCATCCGTTATATCCTCCAGGGAGGCCTCGCATCCGCTGAAATCTTCCGTATAGACGTAACTGAAGCTGCCGTCATAGTTCGATACCGGATCAGCCACTTTATAAACTGTCAGGACACCGTCAGACACAGCCGTCTCCGCCTCATCCGAGTAGAGAGTCAGCGAAATACTCCCCTCACGGCTCAGGTCAAAAGATGATGTTTCCGCCGAGGCATACGCCGTTACCCCTGTGCCGAGCATGAATATCACACCGGCTGCTGCCATCGGCAACACGAAAAATCTCTTCATATGCGTCTCCCATCCGCCGCCGCATGGGCGGCAAAATCCAAATCTATGATTCACTTTCCTTATTTGTATGATACCAGGGTCAAATAGACCCGGAATGGATGCTTGCATCCAATTATGGGTATACTTGACCCGCCCAAAACATGAGGAAGTAGCAAATTTGACCTTTTTTAGGTCAAATTTAGCGGATTCCGAATGTTTTGAGGATTGCGGGAGCTCGGAGAGCGGAGCAATCCGTGGTATCATCTTATTTGACCCCAACATCGTATGATACCAGGGTCAAATAGACCTGAAATGGATGCTTGCATCCAATTTCAAATATTTTGATCCCCGCTTCCGTTCTTTTCACCGACCACATCTCTCATGACTTCCTCATTGGCCTCTCTGTGACGCCTCCGCAGACGCGCACGGACAATGAGCCAGACAAAGAATATGATCAGCAGAGGTATCGCCAGAATGGGCGCCACCAGAAGTGAATTTATCCTGTAGGCCTCCGCCGCTACCCGGTCAGGGGAGTCCCCGTTGGTCCGCACTCCCCGGACCAGAAGCCGGTGAGTGTTGATACCGTAGGGAGTGCAGGTCATCAGCGTACAGTAATCCTCCCCATCCTCTATATAGAGGTTTTCAAACTCCGTTGGGAGAACAATGCTGATCTGATCCACCTGATAGGTCATGACCTGATCCAGTACGGTGATGGTGAAGGTGTCCCCCACCTCCAGCTTGTCCAGATTGGTAAAAAGCAGCGCACTGGGCAGTCCCCGGTGAGCCGAGATCACGCTGTGGGTACTCTCCCCGCCGATTGGCAGGCTGCTGCCCTTAAGGTGTCCCGCGCCTGCTGTCAGGACTGAGGAATCCGTACCGTGATAGATGGGAAGCTCTATGTTTATCTTGTCAATAGTGACATATCCCATGATCCCGGTGCCGGAAATGTCCAGGAGATCGTCATACCCATCCAGCTGATCAGGATGCACCAGCATGGAAGCGGAACCTATCCTGTCCAGAGCCTCGTTGTACTCCCGCGCCGCCTCAAAATATGCCTCATAATCCTCCTGGGAAAGGGCTGCGACCTGGCTGTCATATCCGGCTATGGCCCTGCTCTGGGTTTTAGAATTCCACCAGTTGCTGACGGTGGGATACAAAAGCAGGCACAGGCCGGCCACAAGCGCCAAAACCAGAATGATCGTTACCAGCCTGCGTCCCCGCTTCTTCTGCTCCATCCTGAATCTTCCTCAATCAATTCCCGCTTTTGATCATGCATTCTTCCGCATCCGTCTGCGCGTGATCAGGATCACCACCGCCACAACCACCAGGATACCGCCAATGATATAGAAGATGGTCGTGCCCATGCCGCCGCTGCCTGGCAGCACAGCGCCTGCGTTATTGTCCACAGTCACAATAAACGCGCCATCAGAGCCCTGGGAAAGAGTAACAGCTGCAGTATCTTCCGATGCATCGGCACTGATCATAGTGGCAGTAAAATATGCGGGATCGGTTTCTGTTGCCTCATGAAATTCAATCCTGATCGTGAGAGAGCTGTCCAGTCCGTTGTATCCCTCAGGCGGATCCGTTTCTGTCAGGGTATAGGTTCCTTCGTTTAAGCCGAGGAAAGTCAGCAGGCCATCCTCACCGGTGGTACCGGTGACTGCTGTATTCTCCTGGTCAACATATTGATATTCATATGTAACAGTTCGTATATATTGCGTATATCCGGTGATCTCACCATCTTCATCAGTGTTTGCCTCATAAGCTGCCAGCTCATCAGGATCTGTCACGTCCTGCGGATCTGTTGCTGTATATTCCCCTGTGGTCAGCCTGTAATAAACAGTGTCATCATCTCCGGCCGGATCTTCATCTGTCACGGGAGTATAAGTGTAAGTTGCGGACAGCCTCACCTCATCCAGATCATCCCCGCTTAAAGTAAAGGTCGCGCCGCTGAGGCGATCCCGGGTATTTTCATCGACTTTTATCACCTGGATCCCGGTCTCATAGACTTCCACCTCATCTTCCTCATTTCCGCCGGGGGTGGAATCCTCCGGTGCCGGATAGTCATAGGGAGTCACATACCATACCAAAGCTATGGTATTCTCCTCCTCAAACTCCGCATCCTCCTCCACATGAGCTGTATAATCCATGTAAAGCCGGGCCGTTGCCGGATAATCGGAGGTATCAACAGTATCCGGATCTCCTTCCGCATAAGTTTCCGTGTTATATGTATAATAAGTCAGAATGAAACCTGTTGCTGCATATACTTCCTCACCGTCTTTCTCAATCGGCCCGACACCTGTCAGCTCCAGGGAGATGCCGTGGGCCGCATCTGAGAATTTACCCATGTATGTATTGTATCCCCCTGCCGATTTTTCTTCATTAGCCCAATAGCTTCCGTCACTGTTTAGCAGTGTGATCCACCTGTCGATGGTGTCTTTTGTCAGATAATAATGGGTCACGCCATTCCCATCCTTTTCAGTGGTGTAATTGCCTTCTCCAATATCCGAATCCATTTCAATCTCCAGTCCGTCCTCCATCGTATCAGTGAAGATATATTCTGTCACCAGCTGATCCCCATCGTAAAGAGGGACATAGGCATCCACAAGGAATTCCACCTCATCGCCCATGGATTCCGTATCCCAATCCACGAGGCTGCCCTCACCGTTCACGATACTCTTATCCACGGAAGGCTCATTGTTCTTGTCGATCACAGTGGCTTTCGGAGCCGCCGTCGTCAATGTCACGGCCGCGCCAAGGCCTGAGGTGATGAAATAATATCCTGCGCCATTTTCCGTTACATCCAGGACAAGCTCACCGCCGTTTCCCGTGCCACTCGCCGCAGCGACCGCACCGGACGGAAGTTCGGCATTCCGGAAAAAGGTGATGACATCGGTATCATCAATGCCGTCTGCCAGGCTCACCTTATAAGTCGTAACCGCAGCTTCGCCTTCGCCCGTTGTACTGAGTGCGGTCAACACAAAGATATCACTGCCTGACAAAGCCGCAGTTGATCCGTCTTCTTTTTCATATGAAACTGAGCCGGTGGAGATCAGGCTGTACCATGCGCTGTCAGAATCAATGGTATAGGTCACAGCGGCTGTTGTGCTGTTATATGCCGCATCAAAGACCTTATACGCGCTGTAGGTCTGTCCGGCCGTCGTGTTCTCAATGGTGATCGTGTAGCTGGGATCAGTATCATCAGCAGCCAGGGCAGTGGCGGCACATAATCCCGTGCACAGCGCCAATGCCAGCATGATACCGATAAGCTTTCTGCATTTCTTCATGCTTCCTTTCCTCCCCTTGTATTATCATTTCTGTAATATTTCCCTTATCAGATGTATCCTCTTCTCTGTCTCCTGTTACGGTTTATGAAGCCGACTGCCGCAAGTGCCAGTACCAACATACCGCCGACCGTAAACGGCCATGTGCCGGCACCGCCGGTAAGCGGCAGCTGATCGTTCGATACGTTAGTGAAAAGGATAGTGGTCGTATTTCCATCCCCTATACTGCCGGCAACTGTGTTCCCGGTCTGCGAATCACTGCCGTCCGGATCGCCTGTGGAAACTTCATAGGTAGCCGTATAGCCGTTTTCCTCTGCATTTGTCTCTGTCACGGTGCAGACTGTGCCCTCAGGCAGATTGTTTATCACTATGTACTGTCCGGCTTTCAGGGTAAACGTCCCTCCCGTCGAACTGACCGTCTGGTCATGCGCACTGATGGAGCCGTTGGCATTGAAAAGGTTGTACGTGTAGGAGTCAGTCAGGCTTGCGCCTGTATTTGTCATATTAAGGGTAAATGTGAACTCATCCGCGGTGCTGGCCGCAGTACCCTGCACCTGCTTCTCCACCCTCAGATTTCCGGTATCGTCTATCTGCGTCGCCGAGCTGACCGAGGGAAGCGTATACCACATGTAGCAGGTAGAGCCGGAGGCTCCGCGCTCTGTGTAATAAAACGTCAGAGTGTAGGTCCCGGCCTGACTGCCGCTGTCGCCTGCAGCGGCTGTTTTAACTTGCGATGTACTGGTATTCTGTATATAATTCCACAGGTTCACATGCTCACCGATGGAGGAATGGACCCCGCCGATATCCAGCACCAGTTCCTCGCCGTCGATATTCGGCCCGGACAGATATACCCACATATCATCGTCACCGAAGAAGTAGTAATCCAGCGGTCCGCAGTAGTCATCCGTCAGGTTAAAGCTGATGGAAAAGGTCATGCCAAAGTAATTGTTGTGATCGCTTCCATCATCTGACACGGGAAAAGTCCCGCTGTCCTGCGCATCTCCGTTACCGGAAGTGGTACTTTTATACCCGAAAAACTTTAAATGCTCATTTGTCGTCGAACTTCCGAAGACCGGATCCATCCCGGAATAACGGATATTGTCCAGGGGCCAGAAATTATTTGTGAAAATACCGGTATGCGAGCCGGGATGGGTAAATCTGCTTAAATTTGTTAAATTAATCTCTACGGTAACTCCTGTTGTAGAGCTGCCG
>JAJPYU010000103.1 GCA_021204765.1 Clostridiales bacterium | reverse complement strand
TGGAGAAGGATTCATACAGGTTTTTGTGGCTGAGATTCGACTATCAGGATCTGCGATATATTATTGTCCCGAATAAGAAAGCCAGAGATGGGGTTATAGACGTTATTTGCCGGATTCCGGACACCGGATTTGCTGAGGATGCAGATGTTAATCTTCAGAAATACAGACTGATAAGCAAAATACTTGTCCTGGAAGAAATAGGGAAGGATTGGTAGTATGGCAAATAAGCTTAAAAAATTATTTTCAGATGAAGAGCCGGCAATTAAGCTTACAATAGGGTTTTTGGATGATGAATCCAGTATGAATTTTGCTGATGCATTGAACAGGCTTTTAAACGAGGGTTTGTCGGGGGAAATAGAGGGAGCGGCCAACATGAAAGCAGATATACAAATAGGAGATATTATTTATCCATATAAAGACTATGTAGATATAGGTAAAATAAATATCTATCAAGGGGTCAAGGATATAGTTCAATATGTTGATACTGAGTTTGGGAAAGAAAGAATTGTTTTTCATAGCAAGCGAACCTTAAAAGAGTTGACTCTTGAGACTGATAACAATGCGATAATACTTTTAAAATTGAAATGTTTTAAGGATACACGTGCAGTGAATATATCATTTAGCGGTCACCCTGACAGAGCGAAAAGTATTAGGGAGGCGGCAGAGCATTTCAGTATGATATTTGAGTTTTTGAAGAAATATATAATAGGGGCGCAAAATATGGACAAGGCTTTATCTGATATTAATAACCCTGATATTTCCAGGATGCTAGAATATTTATATATATGGATTGATTCATTTAAAAAGCTGCTTGCCATGGAGGAAAAGCTTGGCATAGCATTTGATCCGGTCGAGGTGAGTCGGAATCAGGACAGAGAATCATGGAAGGATTTGGAGGAATTGTGCTATCTTCTTGAAAAAAAGGTCATTCTTAGAGCCGGTGGGAAACTGAGGGTGGATGATGATGCAGGAGTGAACATAGATGCTGATGTAGATGCAATAGTTCCTGGAGAAACTATGGACCTGACTTATGTCGGAACGCTTGATTATAATCTGTTTGGACATTCTGTTCGGATTTATACTGCTAATTTGTTGACAAATATGACAGTTAAGGAGAAAAAGAAGCTTGACGATGGCGGTATTAAGATTTTATATACCGAGGACACTGAGCGCCCTATGCAGATAGCATATAGTGGATTTGTGACGGAGGAAGCTGCTCAGAAAGAGCTCGGGAAAATTATGTCACATAAGGAGCTGTATACGGAGGCTCTTACTTTGAATGAATATGTGGCTAAGATGGAGTAGATGGAAAATGATTTCGCGACGGACTTTTAACGATTTTGTGAGGATACGATCATGGGACAGATTAAAGTGACTAAGGCTCCGATAGAGGGGCTGCTTATCATTGAGCCGACAGTTCATGATGATGGGCGCGGCTATTTTATGGAGACTTATAATCAGAGGGATATGGCGGAGGCCGGACTGAATATGGTTTTTGTGCAGGACAACCAGTCCATGTCCACCAAAGGTGTGCTGCGGGGACTTCATTTCCAGAAGCAGTACCCTCAGGGCAAGCTGGTGCGTGTGATAAGGGGATGCGTCTTCGATGTGGCGGTGGATATGCGGGAGGACAGCCCTACTTACGGACAGTGGCATGGCGAGGAGCTTTCCGAGGAGAACAGGAAGCAGTTCTATATTCCTGAGGGATTTGCTCATGGATTTCTGGTGTTATCGGATGTGGCAGAATTTTGCTATAAGTGTACGGATTTCTATCATCCTAATGATGAGGGCGGGCTGGCTTGGAATGATCCGGATATCGGTATCGAATGGCCGGGAGTGCTGATTGACTATGATGGCACAGCGAAGGCGAATGCCTCATGCATGGCAGATGGGACCAGGCTTAATATCAGCGAGAAGGACCAAAAATGGCCGGGGATAAATGAATACAGGGAGGGGTTTTTCAATTAAGGTAAAATCGGAGGGCTAAAGGTCCAAATAATAACATGGAAAACATTTCGAGGGCTCAGGCCCTTTTTTTGATGCGAAAAACAGCAAGAGGATTTACGGGAAGGTATCATTTTATGATTCGCACCATTTGCTGGTGCGATAGGGAATGTGAGGTTTATTGAATATGAAGAAAAAAGAGATTAACCTGAATGGCAAGACGATATTAGTCACCGGGGCTGCGGGATTCATCGGAGCGAACCTGGTGATGGAACTGCTGAGGTGCCCCGGGCAGATGAAGGTGGTCGGGATTGACAATGTGAACGACTACTATGATGTCTCGATTAAAGAGTACCGTCTCTGCGAGATAGAGCGGATTGCAGCTGCCCAGCCTGAGCAGGATTCTGGATCGGATGCGGAGAGCAAGAGTGACGCTGGGGACTGCGCAGCCAGCCAGTGGACCTTTATCCGGGGCAGCATAGCTGACAAGCCTCTGATCGAGGAAATCTTTCGGGAGCACCGCCCGGACATCGTGGTGAACCTGGCGGCGCAGGCCGGAGTGCGTTACTCCATCACGAACCCTGATGTCTACATAGAGTCGAACCTGATCGGGTTCTACAACATCCTGGAGGCCTGCCGCCATTCCTATGACGGCGGGGCGAGGGGAGTGGAGCATCTGGTGTATGCCTCCAGTTCTTCTGTGTATGGCTCAAATAAGAAGGTGCCCTACTCCACGGACGACAAGGTGGACAATCCTGTGTCGCTCTACGCCGCCACCAAGAAGTCAAACGAGCTGCTGGCCCACGCCTACAGCAAGCTCTACAACATTCCTTCCACAGGGCTGCGCTTTTTCACCGTATACGGACCCGCAGGGCGGCCGGACATGGCCTATTTCGGCTTCACGGACAAGCTGCTGCGAGGGGAGAAGATACAGATTTTCAATTATGGGAACTGCAAGAGGGATTTCACCTATGTGGATGACATCGTGGAGGGCGTGAAGCGGGTGATGCAGAGGGCCCCGGCGAAGCAGGCTGGGGAGGACGGTCTGCCGGTGCCTCCCTACGCCATTTACAATATCGGGAACAGCCACCCGGAGAATCTGCTGGATTTCGTGGACATCCTGCAGCAGGAGCTGGTGAGGGCAGGAGTGCTGCCGGAGGATTATGATTTTGCGGCACACACTGAACTGGTGCCCATGCAGCCGGGGGATGTGCCGGTGACATATGCGGATACCTCGGCACTGGAGCGGGATTTTGAGTTTAAACCACAGACGGATTTGCGGACGGGATTGAGAATGTTTGCAGAGTGGTATAAGCGTTTTTATTTGAGTGAATAAATGAAAATATAGAATCATAGATGCTTTTATTTAACAGACAGGTAGGTATTCCCCCCTTGCCTGTTTTATTTTACACAACATTTAATATGAAGGAGAAATCAAAATGAGAATCACAGTAGCAGGAACAGGATACGTAGGTTTATCTTTAGCAGTATTACTTGCACAGCATCATGAAGTTTATGCTGTGAACAATACACCGGCCAAAGCCGATCTGATCAACAGCGGCAAATCCCCGATTCAGGATGATGAGATCGAGGATTTCCTGGCCCATAAGGAGTTGAACCTTACAGCTACCACAGATAGGGAACTGGCTTATAAGGATGCGGAAATGGTCATCATTGCGACGCCCACAAATTATGATTCAAAGACAAACCATTTTGATACCAGCTGTGTGGAGGATGTGATAGAGACGGTCAGAAAATATAACAAGAATGTTCTGCTTGTTATCAAATCCACTATTCCGGTGGGATATACGGCGGCGGTCAGGGAAAAATATAATGACCGTAACATTATTTTCAGTCCGGAGTTCCTTCGTGAGTCAAAGGCTCTTTATGACAATCTTCATCCTTCCCGCATTGTGGTGGGAACTGATTTGGAGGATGAGAAACTGGTGGAGGCGGCACACCTGTTTGCCGGTTTGCTGGTCGAAGGTGCCATAGATGAGGATATACCGGTGCGCTATCTTGGATTCACTGAGGCTGAGGCTGTCAAGCTTTTTGCAAATACTTATCTGGCGGTGCGTGTGGCGTATTTTAATGAGTTGGATACCTATGCGGAGATGAAAGGGCTGGATACCCAGGCTATCATTGACAGCGTCTGCCTGGATCCCCGGATCGGCGGTCATTACAATAATCCCAGTTTTGGCTATGGCGGTTACTGTCTGCCAAAGGATACAAAGCAGCTGCTGGCAAATTATGCGGATGTGCCGGAGACTTTGATCCGGGCTGTTGTGGACAGCAACAGGATCAGGAAAGATTATATCGCTGACCGCGTGCTGGAGCTTGCCGGAGCGTATCAGGCAAATGAGGGCTGGAATCCCGAAAAAGAGAAAGAGGTTGTTATTGGAGTGTACCGCCTTACCATGAAGAGCAACAGTGACAATTTCCGCCAGAGCAGCATACAGGGTGTTATGAAGCGTATCAAGGCCAAAGGGGCGACAGTGATTATTTACGAGCCTACGTTGGAGGATGGCAGTACGTTTTTCGGAAGCCTGGTAGTCAATGATCTGGAACGTTTTAAAAAGGAGAGTCGGTCGATCCTTGCGAACAGGTACGACAATTGCCTGGATGATGTCAGGGAGAAAGTATATACAAGAGATATTTTCCGGCGAGACTGAGCGTTGAATGCCACAGACGAGAAAGAGAGATACTTCCATATCTATCACAGCTCAGGAAAGGAGCATAGCTTGATTGTCCTAAGGAGAAACATAAGAAATCCTGAGGATCAGACTACGCCTAATATTGCTACGGTAGCTCTGGAATTTATTCCAAACAACAGCAAGGAAACGGCAGAGCGGATATTGCGGTGCGGCGTAGCCGCCAGTCCGATGTGGCGAGAGCCACCTGACTGGACTGACGGAGTTGCTTTGTCGATAAGTTACTTTGCTTCAGCTGGATCCAATTTGTAGACTTCCCTCATGGAAAGGTCTTTGGAAGGATTAATGCTCTCGATGTTCCTACAGGAGGTTATCGGATGAAATTTAAATTGATGCAGGCAGATGAAACAGACGCAGTGGAGATTGTGGAGATTATGCGCCAAAGCTACGAACAACTTGAGCATAAAGATTGGTATATTACCGATGACATACCATACATCCGACACCATCTTAAAGCAGGAAATGGAATCGGATACAAGGCCATTGAAATAGATTCTGGAACTATGGCCGGATTTTATGTTGCTTCTTTTCAATGGGATACTCCTAAAAATCTGGGATGGAAGATTGGGTTTACAGCTGCACAATGCAGGAAGACCGCATTTATGGATACTACAGCTGTATTGCCAAAGTATCGCGGACATAGGTTACAGTATTATTTGATGCAGGAATTAGAGAAAACTTTGTATTCAATGGGATTTCGCTATCTGACGGCAACCGTGCATCCGGATAATCATTCCAGTAAAAATACAATGATGTATTTGAATTATAAAGCTGTAGGCAGAATAGATAAATGTGGCAGTCCGCGGGATATAATGCTTAAAGTGTTGGATGAAAATGTAACTGGCCGAGTGTAACTGTAATCGCCTGAGAAAAGTGAGAATCCTGTGACTCAGGCATATTTTTAAAAATTCTTGGTGATTTGATTCATTCAATTGTGCACTTGAGATATTGAAATCATTATGGTATCCTATAACAAAGTTACAGATTTGCGGCTTCCTCATATTTAATGGAAGGCCAACATACAATATGGGGAGAGAATTCTTATGGGTTTACAAGACACAGTGACAGCTAAATATATGCGTCAGAATGAAGTGTTTGCTGATGCTTTCAATTATTTTGTTTATAATGGCAGACAGTGACGAATTCCTTTCAGGGTTTATGAAAAACGATAAACTGCTCCCGGTCGTGACACTGGTCATCTACTTCGGGTCAAAAGAATGGGATGAGCCAATGTCAGTCCATGAAATGTTTGGTGAGCTGGATGAGTCAATGCGGTTGTCCGTGAAATGGCGGTAGATAATCACTGAAAAGCCTTGTAAACACTGGGC